>DATDHK010000241.1:0-5843 GCA_036521635.1 Bryobacteraceae bacterium
GTCCGCCTCCGAGCGCGCGATCAGCAGGCGGCGGCGCAGTGCATGGTCCACCGGCGGAAGCGCACGGATGGCCGCGAGTTCGGTCGGCGTGGGCGGCACCACGTCGTCCATGAAGTGGTCGATCAGGATTCGTCCGTCGGAATCGCGAAGCGAGGCGAGCAGCTCGACCATCAGCATGCCGGGGTTCGGCGCCCAGTTCCCGTAGTGGCCGCTGTGCAGCGCGCTGGCGGGACCGTATGTCGTGATCTCCAGTCCGGTCACCCCGCGCACGCCGAACGAAAGGAGTTGCTTGCGGCTCTGGTGCACCGGCCCGTCGAAGACGCCCTTCGAGCGTGCGGCGTAGTTCTCCGCTGGTTGGTTCCCACAACTTGACCGTTTGGTCATCACTCATGCTGGCTAATGTGTGTCCCGCCGAATCAAAGGCTACGCACCTGACGAAGTCGGAATGTCCCTTGAGCATGCGGAGCAGTTTTCCAGTGGCTGGATCCCAAAGTCTTATCGTGCGATCGGCGCCCCCGCTGGCGAGAGTGTTACCATTCCGGTCAAAGGCCACGCTGTAGACCGAACTGTTGTGGCCTCTCAACGTTCGCAGGCACTCACCCGTTTCGGCGTCCCACAGCCGGATCGTCTTATCGTCCGACGGCGATGCAAGCATCCGTCCGTCCGGCGACCACGCAATACGCCCGATCCAGCGGGTGTGTCCTCGCAACGTGCGCACGAGTTTCACGCCCGGCGGCAGTTTCTTCCGTACCTTTTCGTCGGCCTGGCGATGTTGTTCCGAAAGTTTGTCTGCCATGTCCTCTCTGACTCCTTCTAAGTTAACCAATAAAAATAAATCAAAAGCAACCCAGGCAAGAATGCCTGTGGCACTTCCTGTATAATCAGCGGACAATCGAAATTATGCCGGATGCGCCGCAGAATTTGCCGGATAAAATCAAGTCGCTGACCGGAAGCCTGACCGCATATACGGCGTTGGGTAGTTTTCTCCTTTATTTTTTCGGCTACCTGACGCTGCGATTCCATCTGACCATGCTTGGGGTCAATACGGACTTGGCCGTCCTCGACGAGCGGTACTTTTTTGCGGGCGCGTCGTTTCTGGTGAACCTGGTGGCGGTGGCGGCGAACGCGATTTTTGTGTCGATTGCGTTGGCCGGATTGGGTTGGCTGGCATACCGGGCGACGGCGCGGCTGCGGTCGTCCAAGCGCGGCAAGGCCGTGTCTGCCTGGCTCCGCGCTTTTTACTCGGCCAAACCGGGCCGCGTGATGCTCACCGGCATCTTATTTTCAATCGGGCTCATCCAGCTCGTCATGAGGCAATGCATGACGTTCGAGAATCTTCTGCTGACGCAATATGCGCTGCACCCGGACTGGCTCGCCGGCGTGAGGCTAAACGAAGATAAGGCTAACTGGTTTTTCGTGGGGCTGCTGCTGGGCGTCGGCGTGAGCGCGTTGCTATATTTCGCCGCCCGGCGCCAGCCGGCTCAAACTACATTCTCCCGCGCCCTTGGTTATGTGCTGGTCTTTCTGCTGGCTGTCGAGTTCCTGCTGCTGCCGGTCAATTTTGGAGTGCTCATTTCGGAACCGGCGTTTGCGAGGGTGGCGAATCTGGGAGGCAAGGAGGCGTTGAAGCCGGGCCAGGAGGCGTGGATGATCTGGGAGGGCAAGGAGTGGACCACATATCTGGTCCGGTCGCCCGAGGGCGGCCATATGACCCAGGCGCTGGTCTCTCTGCCGAACAAAGATCGATCGAGGATTCAAATCGCCTGCTACGATCAGCTCTTCCGAATTCTCTTCGCAGGCGAACACAGCAAGTGCGCGGCCGCAGCGGCCGAAGACGGGAAATTGCCATGAGAACGCGTCTAGTGAGCTTGATATTCGCGGCCGCCCTTCCGCTGCTGCCGGCCAGCGACCCCATACTGGTGATCGACAGCGGCGGGCATACCGGCGACATCCGTAAGATGATCTTCACCAAAGACGGCCGGCAACTCATTTCGGCCGGCGACGACAAGGTGGTGCGCGTCTGGGACATCCAAAGCGGCAAGACGGTGCGAACCATCCTCGGCGATATCGGCGCGGGGGAGCTGGGGAAGATCGACGCTATGGCGCTGTCGCGGGACGATCTGTATCTGGCGGTGGGCGGGTTGCTGGAAGACGGGAAAGCGCCCATTCGCATTTACGATTTTGGCAGTGGCGAAATGAAGGACGTGCTGACAGCGGCCGGGGGCACAGTCCTGAACCTCGCGTTTTCTCCCGACGGGCGATACCTGGCGTCGGTGGTGGAAAATGGCGACGTGGAGATCTGGGACATGCAGGCCCGCAGGACGCCGGTCCAGAAAATCCCCAAGCATGGAGACACCAACACCCCTACAGCAATGCTGGCCTTCGCACCCGATGGCGCGCACCTGGCCAGAAGCTTCGGCCGCGAAATCGCCGTGTGGCCGTTCAGCGCCGGCAAAGCAAGCAAGGCGCCGGAGCAGTCGTTCGCCCGCCGGGTTACTTCATTTGCATTTTCCCCGGATGCGCGATCGCTGGCCTATAGCGTTGGTGACGGAAGCATCGGAGTCTTCGACATCGCCGCCAAGAGCCGTGCGCCGCTCAGTTCCAACGACGGACCGGCCTGGCTGGTGTTTGCCGATAGCAAGCGGCTGCTGGCGGCGCCGAGCAGCCGCGTCTCCGCCCCCAAGATATTAAGCGTTCCCGGCGGATCACCGCTAGCCAACTTCAAGGGGAAGCCTTCGATGATCTACGCCGCCGCAATCTCGCCGGACGGCACGCTGGCCGCCACCGCCGCGGCCGACACCCACGCCATTTCCCTCTGGCCCGTGAGCAGCGGCGTTGTACAGAAAGAACTGGCCGGCGTCGGGCTGCCGATATTCAAAGTTGCGTTCGCCGAAGATGGCGCATCCATCGCGTTCGGGACGAAATTCATAGAAAATGCCGGGTTCAATTCGTACTCGCTGCCGGAGAGAGTGATCCGGATTCCGGACAAGGCGCGCCACTACCTTGGACTATCGCCGGCGCGGCCGGACATCTTGAAGTATCCGGATCCACCGGTGGCTAGCAAGGGTTACGAGCTGATACCAAGACCCTCCCCTTCAGGCGTTCAGCTACTCGAACTTATGCACAACGGCCGAAGCGTCGACCAATACCTGAAGGACGCGGAAACCGGACATCTGCACCGCAGCGTTACATTCACGCCCGACGCGGGATATTTCGCCGACGGCGCCGACAATGGCTATTTGAGTATGCACAAATCCGCGCACACGACGAATCCACCGCTCGTATTTGCCGGCCATACCGGAACCATCTGGAGTCTTTCGGTATCGCCCGACGGCAACACGCTGGCATCGGGATCGGACGATCAGACCATCCGGCTGTGGGACCTCAAGACGGCCCATAACCTGGTGACGTTTTTCATTACGCGCGATGACGAATGGGTAGCATTCACGCCCGAAGGGTATTACGCGTCCAGCCCGAACGGAGACAACTATGTCGGCTGGCAGGTGAACTATGGCCGGGATCACGCCGCGAAATATTTCACGGTGGCGCAGTTTCAAAAAGAGTTCTACCGTCCCGACGTGGTGGCGGCCAAAATTGAACGGAACGAAGCAGTGCCGGCGTCCGCCAGCATCACCGGCTTGCTTCCACCGGAGATCCAGTTGATCACGCCGGCGGAAAGCACGGTAACGGACGGGATGCTGCGGCTGCAAGCGGTGGTCACTTCTCCTAGGCCGATCGAGCAGGTGGTGCTGTATCTGAACGGGATTCCACAAATACTAAACATGCCGGCCGGCGGGGATCCGCAGAAATGGCAAGTGGATGAGCAACTGACGCTGCTGGCGGGGAAGAACACGATCTTTCTGACAGCCAGGGACGGAAAATCCACCGCAAAAGGGAAGCCGGCCGCGGCGACCAGCACGGTCGCCGGAGGCACGGTGGGGAATCCGCGTAAGCCCGATCTCTACGTTGTCGCCGTGGGCATCAAGAATTACACCGACGACAGCCTGAACACCTTGCAGTATGCGGACAAGGACGCCCAGGACTTCGTAAAGGCCATGCACCAGCAAGAAGGTTCCAGGTTTGGTCACGTCTATCACGAACTTTTCGTGAACGAACAGGTCACAAAGGCCAACCTGGAAAAAGCTATCCGCTCGATGGCAACGAGGGGGGACGCGCAGGACTACAAGCTGCTGTTCCTGTCCGGGCACGGGGCCCAGGACGCCGGCGGTTACAATTTTCTCTGTCACGATCACAAAGAAGAGAAAATTCCCGGCGGCAAGCTATTCGAGAACGACATGCCCTGGCAAGATCTGCTGCGTTATCTGACCGCGACCAGCAGGACAATTCTCGTAGTGGACACATGTCATGCGGCCAGGGCTTCCAGCGACGTCGACTTCGACAAGATCATGAAGGACACCAGGGCGGAGCATTTGTCCCTGATGACGTACGCGGCTTCCGCGGGGACGGAGGCGGCGCAGGAACTCCGGGACTTGGGTAATGGCGTGTTCACAAAGGCGCTGCTTGACGAGCTGAACAATCTGGACGAGAAAACACTGGAGCCTGACGGGACGATCTACACGGACCAGTTCGGGGTCGACATTCGCAAGAGAGTCACGGCGTTAAACGGAGACCAGCAGCACCCCGTGTCGTTCCTTTTGCCGAACGGACTTCCGCCATATCAGTTGTTTGGGCGGCCGGACAAATCGAGGAAGCCATGATGAACATGACCAATAGGATGGTTGCCGCCGCGGCGGTAGCGGCTGTGCTGGCAGCGGCGCAGACCAGTCCGCCTAAAAAACCGAAGAAGCAAGTTTCCTGGTTGGTCAGTCTTCAGAGATTCTTGGGCATTTCCGCAACGCCGGCCGGCCTGAAGGGTGAGGATGAGGCGGATCCCCAACCCGGCGATATCTGGGTGACCGGCTTGTCCGGCGGCGACACGCCGCGGCCACTCACCAGCGATGGGGGTTACCGGTCGCCGATTTTCGGCGGCGGCGGCAAGGCGATCCTGGCGCTCAAAGGCGCCGGGCTGGTCGAGATTTCCCTCTCTGGCGGCGGCGTCAGGAGCCTGCCGGCTCCTCCCAACCTTTCGAAACTGGTGGCGCGCGAGAGCGGGCCGCCCGGCAGAATCCTGGCGCTCACGGCGGACGATCGGGGTGGGCTGTTCGCGCCGTCCAGCGTCGAAATGGAGGGGGGATCGATCGAGGACCGGGCGCTTCTACGCCGCCTGAAGAACTGGACGCGGGTCTACGACGGCTTGACGCTTTTCGTGAAGCCGCGAGGCCCGAACGTCCGCAACGGCTGGACGGATATTTTCGTGCAACAGGGCTCGGCCCAGCCGGTGGAAATCAGTCACTGCCTCGGCGACTTCTGTTCGCAACCGTCGCTGTCGGAGGATCGCCGCCAGGTGGTTTTTATCCGCACCGCGAAATAAATATCGGAAAATTGAAACGCGGCAGGAAAAAAAATCACTATATTAAATGGAGTATCAATGCGCAATGAGGACACCGTTACCCGAATGATTGCGGCAAGCAACCGGCGCAAGCCCTTGCTGATGATCTTCCTGGCAATACTTCTGGCCGCGCCGGGCATTCCGGTTTTCGGTCAGCCGGACAGGGACGCCACGTCCTTGGGAATCCAGGGCCCTAGAAGAGTGCGGGCCGACAAGCGCGACGCGACCAGGGTTGGCATTGGCGTCTCCGCCCGGGGTCAGAACAACCAACCCGTCAAGGACCTTCTGGTGACGCTGTTCCTGGTTCCCAAGCGCGGCGGCCCTGGGCTGCTGACCGCTACAGACGATGAAATGGCGCAAGTGAAAACCGGCGATGACGGCATAGCCTGGTTTT
>DATDHK010000242.1:0-4939 GCA_036521635.1 Bryobacteraceae bacterium
GTACACCATCAGCGTGAACGACTACACGCTGGTGCGCCATTTTGACGACCACATTTGCGATTTTCACGACGTCCAGTTCCTGATTCCCTGTCAGTGGTTGCATCCCGGGCACAACACGATTCTCATCCAGGTGGATCAATATGCGCATTCCCGCCTGATGCTGAAAGCGGTAGAGGTAGCAGGACTCTAAAGTAACGTGGGGTGGACGCCCGCGTCCGCGGCCGACCCCTGGCCGGCCATTCGGTTTTCGATGAAAACTACAACAAGCCGGGCGAGGGCGCCCGGCGCGGGTCTGGGGACCCGCCCCACCGAATTTGGGGAGCGGTTAATGCGATATATCTCTGCGCGAGAACAGAACGTACGCAGCCACGAACCCGGCAACCGCGATGGCCGCCAGCACCGCCAGGTTTTTCGCGGGCAGCGGGTTGCCCATTACCAAATCGAATGGACGATAGTAACGGAATGGCGACAGCCACGCGACGGATTCGGCGGGCTTCCACAGCAGGCCGATATAGTCCAAAAGAAATGCCGCCAACGCCAGTAGCCCAGCAGCCCCGCCCGCGATGCTGCGCCGGCGCGATGCCGAGCCTATCGCCATCGCCACTCCGCTCCAACTCAGCATCAGCAAGCCTAGGTTGATGGCCAGCGAACGGATCAGCTTCGCCGACGGCCATACAATATTTCTCGGCGCCAGCGTCTCCAGCCCCACCCACGTTCCCGTCATCATCAGGGCCAGCACGAAGACGATCGCCAGCGCGATCGCGACGATTGTGCGCGTGATAATCCAATGACGGGCCAGCGGACGCGACAATAACAAGTCCATGAAGCCGGTCTCGATTTCGGAAGCCGGCATGGTCGAGACCGTGATCGAAAGCGCCACCAGCGAACCGATCACCGCCAGGTGAAAATATCCCAGGGAAACGATTCCCGCGAATGACATGAACCCAGCGAGCGAAGGGCCCAGCATCTCGCGGACGAACTGAGGGAGCAGCGCGGTGAGATCTTCGAATCCACCAGACCCCTGGATCGAACGGGCGACCACAATCAAAATCAATTGAAAGCCCCCCAGCAGGATTCCCATGCTGAGCACGAGCGTTCTCATCCGCCTGAGCGAATGAATGAGCAAAAGTATAGCGCCGCTCATTGCCCGTCTTCGCGATAGTATTTCATGATCACGTCTTCGATTTTCGGCTCTTCAATTTCGATGTCCTTAACCGGCAGCGTTGCGAGCACGCGCAGCAGCGGCCCCAGCACGCCTTCCACTTTCAGGTTCCACACGCGCGGGCCGCTGTCGACTATTTCGCTGCCGGGTGGAAGACCCGAAGTAAGCTCCACGTTTTCGGCAAAAAGAACCCGCACGCGGCGGGGGGCCAGCCTCCGGCTTTCGTCCACCGCTGAAAGCAGCACCAGCTCGCCGTTGCGCAGTATCGCGATCCGGTCGCACACCCGGTCCACTTCCGAGAGCACATGCGACGACATGAAAACCGTTCTGCCTCGCTGCTTCGCGTCGGTCAGGAGCGAGTAAAAGGATTCCTGCATCAGCGGATCCAGCCCCTCGGTCGGCTCGTCGAGAATGAGCAGAAGCGGGTCGGCTTCAAACGCTTGAATGATCCCCAGCTTGCGCTTCATGCCCGTACTGTACTGGCGCAGCCGGCGGCGCAGGTCGCTGTCGGGAAAATCCAATCGCTCTTGAAGCTCGCCCCGGTGCTTCTTATCCACTGCCCGGCCGTTGAGTCCCGCCAGAAGATCGAGTACTTCGCGG
This sequence comes from Bryobacteraceae bacterium, assembly GCA_036521635.1. Taxonomy (GTDB): domain Bacteria; phylum Acidobacteriota; class Terriglobia; order Bryobacterales; family Bryobacteraceae; genus Palsa-89. The sequence continues at coordinate 1,763 of DATDHK010000242.1, forward strand.
CCGGTCAAATCGGAATAGATTCCCATCTCGCCCGGCAGGTAGCCGATGCTGGAGCGCGCCCGCAGCCCGGCCGACTGGCAATCGTGCCCGAAGATAAAGGCCCGGCCGCCTGTGGGCCGCAACAGGTCGAGCAGAATTCGGATGGTGGTCGTTTTTCCCGCCCCGTTCAGCCCGAGAAACCCAAGTATCTCGCCTTGAGCGACTTCAAGATTTAGATTGTTTACGGCCCTTAGCTTTCCGTACTGCTTCGTGATCCCACAGATGGAAATGGCCGCCACTTCAAGCATTCTAGAGGCTGGTGTTTGTAACTGGCAACTCTGGATGGGGAACGGGGGACACGAGGAACACGGGGAACACAAGGAATACGAGGAATACGAGGAACACCGAGGCAATCGAGAACGGGCCGGGTGTTCCCCGTGTTCCTCGCCGTTCCGCTCAGTGCCCTCGCCGCCGGCGAAACAGGCGGCGCAAGATTTGCCGCAGTTTCCCGCCGGCCGCGGCGGGCGCGCGTAGCGTCACGGCTATTTCCGTTCCGAGGCTGGAGCTCGAAACAGACAGCTCGGCGCCCAGCAGCTCGGCGCGCTCGCGCATGCCACGCAATCCGAAATGTCCTGGCCGGCCGGTTGCAAGAAGCGTGGGGTCTATTCCGCGGCCGTCGTCGGCCACTCGCAGAATCAGGCTCTCCGGCGAGTAGACCAGCTCGGCTCGAATATGGCGCCCTTCGGAATGAAAACTGGCATTCGCGATCGCCTCTTGCGCGATCCGCAGCAGATGTCCTTCCACATCCCGCGGCAGGCGGAACGGCTCGCCCTGGACGTTCAGTGTGAACTGTATGGTTCCGGCCGCGGTCAGCGTGGCGCTGGCCTGCCGCAACGCCGAAGCCAGGTCGACTCCTGCGAGAACCGGCGTGCGCAGCGCCCACACGGTATGCCGCGCTTCAAAAAGAGCGCCATCCACTTGACGGCGGATGCGGCGCAAATCGCTATTGACGGGATTCGATGCGTGCTCCAATCGATTCGAGATTGCATCGAGCTGGAGCGAAACTCCTATCACGTTCTGTAGAAGTGTGTCGTGCAGCTCGCGCGCGATTCGCGTGCGCTCGGCCACCCGCTCCTCCGTCAGCAATTCGTACCGGCGTGCGATTCGAAGTATGCGGAAGCGGTAAAAGCTGAACATGAGCGTGCCCGCCACGGCGGCGCAAAGCACCCGGAAAAGAATGGTCTGATAAAAGGCCGGCAGGACTACGAAGGCCAACGACGCGCTTGGCCATTTTCCATTGGCTTGCGGGGCCGCGCCGGCAACGGTGAATTCGTACTTTCCGGGTGGAACGTTGGTATAGCGCGCTCGGCGAATGCCGCCCGCGTTCACCCAGTCCGGATCGAATCCCTGCAATCGATAACGAAAGCGTAGATCGTCGTCGGCGGTCACGATGTTGGCGGTGTAGTCGAACTGCAATTCGCGTCCGTGAAACGCAATCGCCGGAGTAGGCAGCGTTCCATCGATGTCGACGGCCCGGCCATCCACTCTGAATTGCTCGATGAGGATGTGCGGCGGCGGAACCTGGGCCGTGATCCGCACTGGATCGACGATGGTAACTCCCTGCTCGCCGGCGAACCAGAGCCGTCCGTCGCGCGATTTACACGCCCGGGGCTGCGCTCTCACGACGCCCGTCTGATGACGAATCCCCTGCGACGTTCCGTAGGAAACAAAGTGAACCGGCGTTGGCGCGCCGTCGGCCTGCGCATTCAGTTCGCGGGTGTCCACCTGCAGCACAGCTTTCTCGATGGTAAGCCACAGATTGCCGCGATCGTCCGAAACGATTTGCCGAACGCCGGCGGGCAGCAAACCCGTCGTCACCGGCCAAGTGGTCCAGCGCCCGTTTCTGAAACGGCTCAGCCCGCCGGCGCCGCCCACCCAGATGGCGCCCGCCGCATCCTCATGCAGAGCCAGCAAGGGCCCCGGCGCCAGCTCCCGGCCCGCGGCGTATGTGGCGGCGGCGTCTCCACTCACAACGGCAAGTTCGCCGTGGTAGTACGCGATCCATAGCCGGCCTTGCGCATCGGCCATCAACGAGTACACGTCGTTGGCCGGCGGCAGTCCGGCTGCCCGCAGCGGCCGCGCGATAGTTCCATTAATCGCGTACACTCCGTTGACCGCATCGGCCACCCAAATATGGCCTTGCCGGTCGCCGGCGATTGCGGTCACCTTGTCGAGCGCATCGCCGCCAGGTTTAGAGATGCGAGCCCAGCGATCGCCTTTTTCAACGGCAAGTCCTTTCATCGTGCCGACCCACAATCGGCCACCGGAATCTTCATACAGCGACAAGATAGAATCGCTCGGAAGGCCGTCGACAATGCGTTTGTGCACGATCGCGTCCCCACGCACCCGATCAAGGCCCGCGGTTGCGGTGCCCACCCAGACGCTGCCATCGTGGCTGGCGCACACGGCGGTAACTATTTCCTCAGACAGGCCCTCGGTCGTCGAAAGCTGCGCGACCGTGGACCGCCGAAAGCGATCCAGTCCGGTTCGAGTTCCGGCCCAGACGTTTCCATCTTGATCTTCAAGGATGGCTTGCACCGTTGCCCCGGAAAGGCCGTCCTTGCGGGTAAAGCGCTGCACCAGCCCGTCGTTGACGCGCATCAGTCCGTCGCTGAATGTGCCGACCCAAATCGTCCCTTCGCGATCTCCCATCACCACCCGCGCGGCCGTTGGGGCGCCGGCCAGAGGGGCCGCAAGAGGCTCGAATCCACCGTTCGAAAAACGCATCAACCGGGCGGGCGCGTTGCACGCGATCACGAGGTGGTGTTTCGCGTCCTCCGTTATCGAATAAACTTCGGTGGGCGGATTGGTCAGAAACAGTTCGGGTTTGCCCGGCGACCAGCGGCAAAGGCCGCGCCGCGTACCGATCCACAGGCCACCCTGATGGTCCTGGAAAATCGCATCGACACCGCTGTCGGGAAGGCCATCGGCGACGCCATATGCCGCAATCCCCGTCGAGCGCAGAAGTAAAAGACTGCCGCCCTGATAGCCGCTGGCGCCTACCCACAGTCCCCGCGACACGTCTTCCAGCAAAGCGCGGGTTCCGCTGTGCGCCAAATTATTCCAGGTCGCGTAGTTCGTCAGCCGGCCGTGTTCGAGTTTGCCGATTCCCGCTGAAGTGCCGATCCACAGCCCCCC
>DATDHK010000243.1:0-1638 GCA_036521635.1 Bryobacteraceae bacterium
GGGGTCCGCCCCACGATTTATATCTCGTCTGCATAAGATGGATGGTTGTGTCCGTCGGCTACCGCCAGCCAGGAACCGTCGTCCAGGCGGTGCGCGTCAATATGATGCATCGCCAGGCTATTCCACTCGCCGGCTTGCGGTTTCCGGATGGGTGGCTGCTCAAACTGACGCTCCGCATATTCGCGCGGCGTGAGCCGGGTAATCTCAAAGGCCCGCAGCGCCGTGCCATACCTGGGATAACAATCCTGGGCAAAGCGGACCAGCCCGCTGCCCCATTCCACCACGCGGCCGCCCGGCCGGGCACGGCGAGGGTCGCCCACGATGATCGGGCTCTTCGGGTGTTCACGCCATGGCCCTGTCAAATTGTCGGCCCAGTAAAGGCGGAGTGCGTCATGGCTGGCCGGATTGGGGCATGCCATGATGTACCAGTGGTCGGCCCAGCGGAAGATGGACGCGTCGGCAATGGGGTTGCCTTCCAGAAACGTCGCTACCGGCTTCCAACCAGCCGGAAACGCTTCGGCGCGATACAGCCGGAGACAGTCCTGTTGATACATCTCCGGCAGCATATAATAGTCGCCTTCCCAACGGAAAACGTAGGAGTAAGAAAGGCTGAACGGCTCGGTGAGGACGACTCCGCGATAGCTCCAGTCGAGCCCGTTCCCGCTCACCGCAAGGGCTATCTCGGCCAGGTAGTTATTGTCGTTGAAGACCTCCAGGAACATGTACCAAAGGCCGTCGTCATGACGAATCATGAAGGGATCCGCCACGAAGATGGCCGGTACATCGGTGACGTCGCGGAACGTGAGCACCGGATTGCGCGCCCCGGGCGCTGGCGCAAGCTCCACCGGGGATGGACCTGAAAACATACCGATGGAAAACCAGTTTCCCGGCGTCAGGCGCACTCTTTCCGGAGGGAGTTCGTTCGCCATGGTTTCAATTCTCCCGTTGCGCGACCAGCAGGCGGTACCGCACCAACTTTTTTTGGTACAGCCGCTCGAGAGCCAGGCCGCCCAGAAATGCCGACACCACGAAGCGCGGACCCGCCAGCGGCAGCATGGCGTGAATCTTCAGATATCGCTGCTCCAACTGCGCGATTCGCCCCGGCGCCATGGTTCGAAAGCCGTCCGAATAGTCCACGTCGTGAACAACGCGCAGGCCGTTGGCGGCAAGCGCAGCGCTGTAAGACGACGCCGCGGGAACAGTGGCAAGGCCCCAATACTGCCGCATAAGCTCGAGGTCGCGGTCTCCCGCGGCGGCGTCCAGCGGAATATCCTCCACCATCACCAGCTTACCCTCGGGCTTCAATGCCTGTGCAAGATTTCGCAGAGTGTCGGGGAAGGATTGACTGTGCACCAAAGACTCAATCGACACCACGGCGTCGTAACGCTCTTCGATTGGATTGTCGTAGCTCCGCAAATGGAATCGGCATTGGCTTGCCAGGCCCCGGCGACGGGCCTCGCGGCACGCCAGCCGCCACTGCACCCGGCTCAGTGTGAAACCATCGAAGCGGCAGCAGCGTCCACCACGGCAACCGGGGCCGCTCCACCTCCAACGGCGCCGGATCAGTCCACGCCAGCCGGCTCATCGGGACCCACCCCCGGCCAACCCGATGGGGCGGTAGACAACGCGAATGCCGAC
>DATDHK010000244.1:0-9019 GCA_036521635.1 Bryobacteraceae bacterium
TGAGCTTGAGCTCCGCCGCCTACGCCCTCTACTACAACATGGGCAATTTGAATATCAAGTGGAACATTCCAACGTTCGCCGTCGCGTTATTCGTCTGCTGCATGGTGTGTCACGGAGAGCTGGCCCGCCTAAAACCTGAGCCTCGGCACTTGACCAGTTTCTATCTGATGGTTTCGCTGGGCGGCGCTCTCGGCGGTCTATTCGTTGCGATTGGCGCGCCGCGCCTCTTTCACACGTTCGCCGAGCTTCCTTCTACATTGGTTGCGTGTTGTGCTTTGGCCACGACAATTCTGTGGACCCGGCCTGGCGATTGGAAGATCAGGGCGCTTCTCACGATTACTCGCGTCGCAATGGCTGTGTTTACGATAGCGCTGGCTGCGTATCTAAGCTACCGGAAACATTTGGACGACAAAAGATTCGAGCTTTCCGTTCGAAATTTTTACGGAGTCTTGCGCGTCTACGATACGCCCGACACGGAGGATCAGACTGGCGTGCGCGAGTTGAATCACGGCACCATCAATCATGGCACGCAGATTCTCGAGGACGCCAAGCGGCGCACTCCCACCAGCTACTATGGACCAAAATCCGGCATCGGCCGCGCGTTGCGCTATCTGGACCAGAAACCGTCGGTGCGCATTGGCGTGGTTGGACTCGGCGCCGGGGTGACGGCCGCGTATTGCCGTCCCGGCGACGTCTTCCGCTTTTACGAAATTAACCCGTTGGATCTGGGCATCGCAAGCAACTGGTTCACGTTCCTCAAAGACTGCCCGGCGTATCGCGAAGTATTGCTCGGCGACGCGCGTTTGACCATGGAGCGGCAGCCGAGCCAGCAATTCGACTTGATCGCGGTGGATGCGTTTTCCAGCGACGCTATTCCGGTCCACTTGCTCACGCGCGAAGCATTCGTGCTCTACTTCCGCCATCTCAAGCCAAACGGAATTCTGGCTGTCCACGTTTCCAATCGATATCTGGATCTGGCGCCGGTGGTCTCACGGAATGCGCAGGATGTCGGCAAGGCGGCGCTCCAGGTCGACGATGACGGCGACGGATTCGACTACCTGACATCCAGCGATTGGATACTGGTTACGAGCGACCCTGCTATCGGCATGTTTACGGATCGTATTTTCCAGGCAGAAGGAATCACTCGCGCGAGAATGCGGCGGGATCTGCGTCCGTGGACGGACGATTACAGCAACCTGTTTCAGATTCTCAAATGACAGCTCGCGGCAAGAAGCGTAAGTCTACTGTCCAACATGCGAAATCCCCGGTTGCGAAATCGTCGCCTGCAAAATCTCCGGTGCGGGAATTCTGGATCGCCATTTGCGCCTTCGCGTTTCTAGTTTTAGTGTTCTACTGGCAACCGTTGATGAGTCCGAACGCGACCCAGCAATGGGACACCATCGACTATAGCTATTGCGTCCAGAGATTCGTAAGCGAAGAGCTGAAATCTTTCCGGCTGCCGCACTGGACTGAATTTGCATATTCCGGTTTCCCCTTTCTGTCCGATCCGCAGGTGGCTGCCTGGTATCCATTGGACTGGCCGTTTTTCCTGGCCGGCGTCACTCCGAAGACCATGCAGTGGGAGCTCGCACTGCACGCGCTACTGGCCTGCGTAGGCGCTTGGATGCTGGCGCGCCTGTTGCTGGAGGACAAATTTTGCGCGGGAATGGCGGCGATCGCCTACGGATTCTCGGGCTTCTTCGCCGGACATGCATCGCATTTGAATGTTGTACAGGCCGCGGCCTGGTTGCCTCTGGTGCTCTTCGCAGTGCATACGACCATGCGCCGCGCAACTCCGCGGAATTTGATGCTTACCGGTCTGGCATGCGCGCTGCTGTTTATGATCGGGCAATTTCAAATAGCAATTTACTCTTTTGCGGCCATTGCTGTGTACGCCCTGATAGTGGCTGCAATGGAAAAGCGCTGGCGCGCGGCCCTCGTCGTCCTGACAATATGTGGAATTATGACGGTGCTGCTCTCGGCCATCCTCTGGATTCCGGCGCTGGAATTGTATGGCCAGTCGACGCGAGCCGGCGTTCGATTCTTCACCCAAACCAATGCGGCTCTGGAGCCGCGGGCTCTCTGGACGCTGATTTCTCCGGACCACTATGGATCGGTCTCCGGAAACTACACCGGTCCTCAGGACCAGACGCAGTTTTATTTCTACGCCGGTCTGGCACTGCTTCCGCTCGCTATTCTGGGCCTTGCCGTCAAGCAGGTTCGTTGGTTTGCGCTCGCGCTAATCGTGCCGTTCGGCTGGTATGCGTTTGGACCCGCGGCCGGATTGTACGGCATCGTTGCGAGACTACCCGGCTTCGGCGCCGTGCGCGCGCCAGTGCACGACTGGTTTGTCGTGGCCTTGGGATTAGCCCTGCTTTCCGGCGCCGGCCTGTCGCTAATTTCACGGAGCCGGTTGAAATGGTTCTGCGTGGTTGTGGCCATCCTAACGTTCGGCGACGTCCTCTATTGGAATTGCCTCGAAAATCATTTGGCGTATTTTCATGGCAGCTATCAAGCGCGCTATGGCGGCTACGAACAGACCTTTGAACGCGCCGTGCTGCCCCCGCGCGGCGACGGCTCGCGGCTCTATTCGCCGGTCGTTTCCAACGCCGTCGGCCCAATGAATTCCGCTTATTATTTACACGTGCCCGTTACGTATGGCTACACGCCGGTGCCGCTGAAACGCTACCAGGAATACGCGGACGCAGCGATCGCGAATCCAAATCTGTTGAACGCGCTGAACGTGGGGCTGCTCTTGGCGCCGGGAGGCGCGGCTGCCACAGCCAATACGCACGTGCTTCCAAAATTCTTTTTCCCGAAGCAGATTACTTCGGCCGATCCAGGCCAGGCTCCGTCACAGTTGGCGTATGCCGTGCCTCTTGAAAATGCTCTCGTCGAAGGCAGTATTGAAGGACTGTCGCAGGATAACGCCGCGTCGGTTATCGTGGATTCTGCCGATCCACAACGATACGTACTTCACACCGACGCCAAATCGCCCTCACTTTTGCGTGCGGCAATTCCCTGGTATCCGGCGTGGCGTGCTTCGGTGGACGGCAATCCCGTGGGAACTCGCATCGTAGATCATGCCATGATTGGCATTCCCATTCCCGCTGGGCGCCATGAAGTGGTGCTCCGTTATGTCGCGGTCAAATTCAGATTCGGCGCCGCCATTACGCTTCTCACACTTTGCGCCGCCATCGCTGTGGGGCAGATTGGCAATCTGCGGCCGATTGGCAATCGGCCCGTACGGTGAAAGCGTTCCAAGCAACAGGCCGATTATCAATCGGCCGCAGGATGCCATCCTGCCCCACATGTGGAAGAGTTATCCTGACAGTTCCCGATCTTCCCAAGGATCGCCGATGAACCAGGAATCCACGCGCCAAAAAATCACCGCCGTAATTGCCTGCTATCGCGATGCGTTGGCCGTGCCGGTCATGTACCAGCGCCTGATCGCCGTCTTCGCCAAAATCGGCGTCGACTACGAAATAATTTTTGTAAACGATGGTAGTCCCGACAACGCCGACGAGGTGCTGGCGGAGCTGGCCGCTCGCGACCATAACGTCGTCGTCGTCCGGCACTCGCGCAATTTCGGATCGCAAAATGCATTCACCAGCGGAATGCGCATTTCTACCGGCCACGCCGTGGTGCTGCTCGATGGCGATTTGCAAGACCCGCCGGAACTCATCGAGAGTTTCTATGAACGCTGGCGCGAGGGTTTTGACGTCGTGTACGGTGTCCGCGTAAAGCGCGCGGCAACCAGGTTTCTTCAAATCGCGTACAAGGTTTTTTACCGGCTGTTCCGCGCTGCGTCATACGTCCCGATGCCGCTGGATGCAGGCGACTTTTCGCTGCTGGACCGGCGTGTAGTGGACGCACTGAATCAACTCAAAGAGAATAATCGATTCCTGCGCGGACTCCGCGCCTGGGTCGGATTCAAGCAAACCGGAGTGCCGTATGCGCGGCCCGAGCGCATGTTCGGCGTCACCACCAACTCGGTTTTTCGCAACCTGGGCTGGGCGCGAAAAGCGCTCTTTTCTTTTTCTTATTTGCCCATTGACGTGATGACCGGGCTTGCCATTGCGATCGTTATCCTTTCCATGCTGCTTGCGGTTCTGCAAATCGTGATGCGCTTCGTCAAACCTGAAATGGTTCCCACTGGGTTCACGACTCTCATTGTGCTCATCCTGTTTATGGGCGGGATTCAACTGCTGTGCTTCAGTGTCATCGGCGCGTATCTCATGCACATCTACGATGAAGTCAAGCGCCGGCCGCCCTACATCGTGGACTACATTTTGAACGATCCCTCTCAGGAGAAAAAGGGTCCCCACTCGTGACCGCGGTCGATCTCCACGCGACTTCCTGCGCGATTTGTGAAACGAAAAACAACGCCGCCGAATTGTATCCCGCGAATTTCGATCCTGCCGCCTTCTCGCCGGCAGTATTTTCGGCACGGCGCATGCCCGATCGCATCCACTATCGAATGGTCCGGTGCAAGGCTTGCGAGCTGGTCCGTTCCGATCCGGTGGCCGATCCGGCCAAGGTGGCCGATCTTTATCATCAAAGCAGTTTCGACTACAGCGAGGAAACGGAGAATCTCGCTCGCACCTATGGCGCGTATCTGGCGCGGCTTCGCCGCTACGGCGCAAGCAAGGGATCGCTGCTCGAGATCGGCTGCGGCAACGGCTTCTTCCTGATCGAAGCGCGGGCGCAGGGGTATCGCGATGTACGCGGCGTTGAGCCAAGCCGTTCCGCCAGCGAACTTGCGCCAGCGGAAATTCGCGATCGGATCGTGTGCGCAATGATGCAGCCCGGCCTTTTCCCCGATAAAACCTTCGACGCGGTCTGTCTGTTCCAGGTGTTGGACCACATCTTCGATCCAGCGGCCCTAGTGCAAACATGCTTCGATATTCTTAAGCCGGGTGGATTCGTACTTTGCCTGAATCACAACGTGGACGCATTTTCCGCGCGCGTCATGAAAGAGCGCAGCCCGATCATAGACATCGAACATACGTATCTGTATAGCCCGGACACTATTGCCCGGCTGTTCAGCAGATTAGGATTTCAAGTGAAGGAGACCGGCGCGGCGCGAAACAAATACTCGCTAAGCTACCTCACACGACTCGTTCCCATGCCCGCCGCACTGAAGAAACTAACGCTAGCCGGCTTGGATTTCACGCATCTTGGCCGTCTGCCTTTGCGGGTTCCGCTGGGCAATCTGTACATGATTGCATGCAAAACGTAGACATTTTTGACAAGGACGCCAGCGGCAATGAGGGCTACCTATACACGCACACCAATCGGCTGAGTTGCCGGTTGGCCACCAGCCGGACCACCGACATCATTCTCGAAACCGGTGAGTTGCAGGGACGCTCAGTGCTCGACATGGCTTGCGGCGACGGCTTCTACACGATCAAATTCTGGGATCGCGCGCATCCCCGGCGGCTTTTCGCCGCCGATGCCGCGGCATCCGCGGTGAAACTTGGCGAGCAAAACAGCCACAAGCGGCCTATTCACTTCCTGGTTGGCGACGCTCACCGCATGCCGTTTGCCGACAACAGTTTTGACGTGGTTCTGCTGCAAAGTGTCCTGCACCACGATCACGACCCGCTGCACATGCTTCGAGAAGCCTTCCGTCTCGCGCCGCGAATAATTATCCACGAACCGAATGGCAATAATCCAGGGCTCAAGGTAATCGAAAAGACTTCCCGCTACCACATCGAGCACAACGAAAAGTCCTACAGCAGCCGGCGGATGAAGCGTTGGATTAGAGACGCCGGAGGTTCAGTCGTGTACCAGAAAACAGCCGGCTTCGTGCCCATGTTTTGTCCGGATTGGATGGCGAGAACCATGAAGTTTTTCGAGCCGGCGATGGAATCGGTACCGTTGTTGCGGTCGATTGGCTGCGCGGTTTACGTGGTGGTGGGTGTACGCGATTAGGTATGTTAGTCTGAAAACCTGTGCAGGACGCCATCAGCCCGCGGCACATGCGCCGCATTATCCTGGACCACTCGAAGCGAGCCAATGTAGGCCACATCGGACCCTGCCTTTGCGTGGTTGAAATCCTCTCGGCACTGTATTCTTCCGTCCTTCGCGCAAACTCTCCGGACGATCCCGATCGCGACCGCTTCATCCTTTCTAAAGGACACGCCGGGCTCGCGCTCTACGCCGCGCTTTCCCTGAAGGGCTGGCTTCCGCAAGAGACACTCGACACGTTCTGCGGAGAAAATACGCTGCTGGGCGTCCATCCGGAAGCCGCGCTGCGCGGTGTGGATTTTACCACCGGGTCGCTCGGCCAGGGCTTATGCATCGCCGCCGGCGCGGCGCTCGCCGCCAAAATGCAGCACTCCACGCGCCGCGTATTTTGTCTGATCAGCGACGCCGAATGCAACGAAGGATCGGTGTGGGAGGCGGCAATGTTCGCCGCTCATCATCAGCTCTCGAATCTGCATGCGATCGTGGATTGCAATGGCCAGCAGGCGCTCGGCTTGACGCGCGACGTGCTGGATATTTCCAATCTCGCGGAACGCTGGCGCGCCTTCGGGTGGCGCACCTCAGAGGTGGATGGCCACTCAGTTTCCGCACTCGTCCAATCACTGAGTACACCGTCGTCAAGCGACGCGCCACACGTCGTCATCGCCCACACAATTTTCGGAAAGGGCGTCTCGTTTATGCAGGAGGGCATTCCCGTTTCCCAGACAAACCTGCCAACGCACCCAGTGAACTGGCACTATCTGCCGATGAGCGGGCACGAATACAATCTCGCCCTGGCAGAGCTGGAACGATCGGATTGAGAAAGGCATTCATCACGACGCTCTGCGAGCTCGCCGCTGCGGACGATCGTATCGTGCTGATGACCGGCGACCTCGGCCACTTGGCCATGGAACCGTTCCGTGAGCGATTCCCAAACCGTTTTCTCAATGTCGGCGTCGCAGAGCAAAACATGATCGGACTGGCGACCGGCCTGGCGGAGGCCGGCTTTCTTCCCTACGCGTATTCCATTGCGACCTTCGCGGCGCTGCGGCCCTTGGAGTTTATCCGCAACGGTCCGGTGCTGCATCAACTGCCTGTTCGCATCGTCGGAATGGGAATGGGGTTCGAGTATGGACATTCCGGACCCACGCATTATGGAGTGGAAGACGTCGCGGTGCTGCGCACACTTCCAGGACTAACGATCGTGATTCCCGCGGATTCGGATCAAGCGGCAAACGCTATCAGCGACACGTCCAAAATTTCCGGCCCAGTATATTACAGCCTGGGAAAAGACGATAAGATCACGGTCCCGGGACTGAATGGGCGATTTCATCTCGGCAAGATTCAAGTGACGAGGACAGGCGGCGACATTGCCCTTGTCACGATGGGCTCGTTGAGCCAGGAAGTGGCCGCCGCCGCGGAGGAATTATCTTCGCGGGGTCTTGAAGCCGCCGTGGCGGTGGTGTCGAATTTCTACCCCGATCCTGAAGATGACTTGGCCGATTTTTTATCTAAGGTTCGTCACGCTGTCTCGGTGGAGGCGCAGACAATGTCGGGAGGCCTGGGAGCTTTTGCCGCCGGTATCATCGCCTCGCGCGGCCTGCAATGCAAGCTGCGAGCTCTCGGCGTTCGCACGCCGCCGGACGGCACCAGCGGCGTGCAGGAGGAACGCTGGCGCAAGCATGGTATCGATCGCCACGGCATCGTGCGAACTGTGCACGAACTCATTTCGAAATGAAACGCGTACTGGTGACCGGGGCAAGCGGGTTCGTCGGCGCAAATCTAGTTCGCCGCCTTCTCAAGGATGGACATGAAACGCACCTGCTTCTCCGTCCGTCGCACCAATCCTGGCGGTTGGAGGAAATTATCGGCGATGTGCGCGGACACGCATCAGACCTGGAAGACGATGAAAGTGTTCGCCGCGTTGTAACGGCCGTCAAACCCGATTGGGTGTTCCATCTTGCGGCGTACGGCGCATATCCAAACCAGACCGGCCTACCGCGCATGGTGGCCACTAATCTGATGGGATGCGCGGCGCTTGTGGCTGCGTGCGTTGAAACGGGCGTGGAAAGTTTCGTGCATACCGGCTCCTCTTCCGAGTACGGGTTTAAGGACCATGCCGCAACCGAAGATGAGGTGCTGGAGCCGAACAGCCACTACGCCATCACCAAAGCGGCCGCCACGCACTACTGCCAGTGTGTGGCGCGCGAGCGAAATTTGAACGCGGTCACGCTACGGCTGTATTCGATCTACGGCCCATTCGAAGAGCCTGGCCGGCTGATTCCTACTCTGATCCGGCATGGGCTGCGGGGCGTGCTGCCGCCCTTGGCAACGCCCGGCACGGCTCGCGATTTCGTTTATGTGGACGACGCTGTCGACGCCATGTTGCAAGTCGCCGCGACGCCGTCCATTCAACGCGGAGCAATCTACAACATCTGCACCGGCGTTCAAAGCACTCTGGCGGACGTGGTCGCCGTTGCACGGAAGCTGATGAAAATTTCCGCCGAACCGGTATGGTCCACCATGCCGGATCGTAGTTGGGATACGGACCGCTGGGTTGGATCACCGCATCGAATTAAAAAGGAAATCGGCTGGCGCGCCCAGACAACATTGGAAGAGGGTCTGGCAAAGACGCTCAGGTGGTTCGTCAAGTAATGGGGTGACAGCCAGCTCAGCAGTCGCAACAGGAGCAGCAATCGCAGCAGTCGCAGCCCTCGCAACAGCAAAAACCATCGCAACACGAGAACCCCTTTTTGCTCTGAGGAGGAGCGTCTGGCGTGAACGGCTGCACCGGCGGCGCGGGTCCGGAGGGCGTCGTCGCGAAAATTGCGCCCAGAGCCATGAGGTTCATTCCCAGACCCAGGCAGTGACGCCACGATTCGGCCGAACGCACGGGATGCGGAAAAAGGAACGCGAGCAGCGATACGCTGGCAAGAATCGCAGCGCCTTTGATTACTCCCGCATGCTCGCGAGCGCGCAATGCGCGGGCAAACGCGACTGCATCCCGCCAACGATCCTTAAGCGATTTGCGGCAGCGATAATGAGGCAG
>DATDHK010000245.1:0-7623 GCA_036521635.1 Bryobacteraceae bacterium
GCAAGCGTCGAGACGATTCTCGACGTCGCAGACACAGAGTGTCCGCGCCACATCGAAAGACCGATACGTATCGTATTTCCGAATAGGTGCTAAACAATGAGGCAAAAGTATGCTGTCATTTTTGAGCAAGCAGATAGCTACTTCCTCGGCAACGACACTTCCCCGCCCGGCGCTCTCTGCTTCATCGCCTTCACTTGTCCGTTCTCCACCACGAACTCGAAGATCACATCCGAGAATTGCGGCGTCCGGAATCGCAGCCCTTTCACCTGGTTTAGCGGCAGCGGCGGAGCGCCCGGCCCCACCAGCGCCAAGCCGCTCGTCTCCTGGTACGTGACCTGGATCTTCACTCCGGTCGGCGTTTCATATGTGCCGGCCAACTGGCCCAGCAACTTGGGATCAAGCCTCTCCGGCCTGCGCGTGAAGACGGTTTCGGCCTCGTCCAGCGACATCACCGCCTGCTCGACATCGCCCTGCGGATTCGTGCGGAAGTTCACCGACCACTTGCCGTCCTGTTCGTCGTCCGGCGTGTCAAAACGGTCGTAGTGAAAGTGCGTCATCGGCATTTTGATCTTGTGGAAATCGAAACGAAGCTGGTTGTCCGCCAGTCCGATCTTCATCACGCCGTAAGCTGGATGCTCGTAATCGCCAATGTAGTCCGCGAGCGCGTGCGAGGGCTTGGTGTCCGGCACTCGATCCTGGCCGGCCTTGGTCCGCGCCAGCTTGCCGGCCTCCTTGCCTTTCAGCCGAATGTCGAGCAACCGCTGGATCCACGGCGTTTGGTCCAGGCCGAGCATCCGCTCGTACACGTTGTAGCTGATCAAATTGTAAAGCGGCGCCGTGTGGTTCCCAATCACAAACACCAACACGCCGATATGTTCTTTCGGCATAAATGAAACCTGCGAGTGGAAGCCCGGTAAATCGCCGCCGTGGAACGTCATCAGGTGCCCGCGGTAGACAGCCGTCTGACGGCCCATACCGTAAGCCGCGTTCAGGACTTCCCAATATCCGCGCTGTTCCGCTGCCGTATTGGGAAGCGCAATCGCCGGTTGTAGCGTTTCATTCAGCACATTGGCCGGCAGCACCTGCTTGCCTTGATACTTGCCATCGTTCATCAGCGCGATCAGCCAGTGCGACAGGTCGTTGATATTCGATACGATGGCGCCGCACGGCGCGACGCCCTCGATGTCTTCGTAAAAAGGAATGCGATAGAGGTCGAATGAGTCGCGCTTCTCGGTGAAACCGATGCCGTGCTCCGGCTGCTTCACCATCTCGGAAATCGTGTAGCCAGTCGACTGCATGTCCAGCGGCTGCAGAATGCGCTCGCGCACGAACTGCTCCCACGTTTTGCCGGACTGCAGCTCGATCATATAGCCGACGCCCGCAAACATCAAATTGTTGTAGAGGAACGTCTGGCGCATCGGTTCCTGCGGCTCGAGATACTTTATCCGATCGAACAACTCCTTGCGCGTAAAGTCGGATTTATACCAGATGGTGTCGTGCCGGGTTATCCCAGTCCGGTGCGACAACATATCGCGAAGCGTCACGGTGTTGTTGAGCTGCTCATTGTTGAAACGGACTGTGGGCGCCGATTCGCGCACCGGCTTGTCCCAGGTCAGTTTGCCTTCTTCAACGAGCATGCCCGCCGCGATCGCCGTAAACAGCTTGGTATTCGATGCGATGGGACACACCGTGCCCGGAGTGAACGGAAGTTTCTTCTCGTAGTCGCGATAGCCATAGCCTTTCGCGAAAACGAGCTTATCGCCGACGACGATGCCGACGCCGATGGCCGGCCCATTCCAGTCCTTCAGTACCTTGGCCATGTAGTCATCGAATCCTTCGAGCTTCTTGGCGACGTCGCCGTTCTGGGCCGAAGCGAGCGACGCGCACGCGAGCGCCAGCAGCAGGGGTCTTAGAATGAAATTCCGTTTCCTCATATCATGCCGATATTATCACCTGTCGATGTGGGGCAGGATGGCATCCTGCGGCCGATTGGTAATCGGCCTTGCCACTGAATTCGGAATATTTACTGGCCGATTACCAATCGGCCGCAGGTTACCAACCTGCCCCACCTATATAATGACTCTGTGATCGACATCCCCATCGGCGCCACCCACGAATCCACGATCCTCGTCACGGATGAGAACGCAGTCAGCTTCCTGGGCGTCGAAGGCGCGCGGGTGCTCGGCACGCCCTACATGATCGGCTATCTCGAAATGACCGCCCGCGATTCGGTGAAGCCGTTCCTCGATGAAGGCTATGACACGGTGGGAGCACGGGTAGACATCCGGCACCTCGCCCCAACCCCGATCGGCATGCAAGTAACTTTTCGCAGCGAAGTGACAGGCGTCGAAGACCGCCGTCTACATTTCAAGGTGGAAGCGTTCGATCAAAAGGAGAAGATCGGCGAGGGCACCCATGAGCGGGCCATCATTAATGTTGCCCGATTCGCCGCCCGGCTCCAGAGCAAGGCCGCAGGAACCTGATTCTGAAGAAGATCGATTAGAATCCGTAACGGAACCGCGCGAGTCTAACACTATATAAAGCACGGTCGTTAAGAAAACTTAGGGATTGTTTTCGACGGCCGTAGCTGGTACATTCTTATGTATCGGCTCGTGTCCTATAACGTTTGTATCTCTCCTCGCGGAGGGTTAGGAGCATTTTGAAAAGGTTTTTCAGTTGTGTTCTGACCACTGTTCTGACCACATTGATAAGCGCCGGTCCGGCTCTAGCTGAGCCATCCAAGCCGCCTATTTCCGAGGACGAAATGGTGGGCAAGTTCCTGGAGGCGAATCAGCATCAACAGACCGCTCTGCGCGGCGCCACGATGGAAGTGGATATCGACGCGTCCGTTCCCAAGCTTAAGAAACAGGGCAAGTTACACGCGCTCAAAAACATTTCAAAGCTGGGCAAGATCACCTATCACGCGCTCAGTTTCATCGGCGAGAACATGGTGAAAACGGAAGTGATTGCACGCTATCTGACGGCGGAAGTGCAAGCTACACAGGATGGCGCCAAGACGGACATTGCCATCACGCCGGAAAACTACAAGTTCAAATACAAGGGTACGGAAGCGCTCTACGGCCGCGAAGTCTATGTAATGCATGTCACGCCAAAGCACAAAAAGGTTGGTCTATTCAAAGGCGAACTTTGGCTGGACGCCGAGACTGGGATGCCGGTCCGCGAATCGGGTTCGTTTGTGAAGAGTCCGTCTATCTTTCTGAAGAAGATGCAGTTCGTGCAGATGTTCGAGATGCAGAACGGCGTCTCGATTCCGCAACGGCTGGAAAGCAAAGTTGAAGTGCGGTTCTTTGGGCCGGTCGAACTGAACGTCAACTACCTGAAGTTTTCCAAGGAAGATCCCGACTCTGTTACGGCGTCGACCGATCAGCAATAGCACCGTTCTCGAATAGCGCCGCTGCCGGAAATTCTTTTACCTGTTAAACTAGACGTTTAGCCCAAGCTCAACGGGTCCACGAGGTTGCATGCGAACATTATTCCTGAATCCACCTTCTTTCGAAGGATTTGACGGCGGCGCCGGCTCCCGATGGCCGGCGTCGCGCGAGATTGAATCGTATTGGTACCCCGTGTGGCTTTGCTATCCGGCCGGAATGCTGGAAGACAGCAAGGTCGTGGATGCCCCGCCCCACAAGGTCAGCATCGATCAAACCGTCGCCATGGCTAACGATTTCGAGCTGCTGGTGCTCTTCACATCCAGCCCGGGTTTCCACGTAGACGTCAAAATCGCGGAAATGATGAAAGACGTCAATCCGAAGATGAAGGTGGCGTTCGTGGGACCGCCGGTTACCATCGAGCCGGAAAAATCGCTCAAAGCTTCCAAGGCAATCGACTTCGTGGTGCGGCGTGAATTCGATCATCAAATCGCCAATTACGCCAAGGGCACGCCGCTGTCAGAGCTGCCGGGCGTGAGTTATTGGAAAGACGGCGCGATTGTGCATAACCCCGAAGGCGGCGTCATCGAAAATCTCGATGAGCTGCCCTGGGTTACGAAAATCTACAAACGCGATCTGGATTTCCGGCGCTACAACGTGCCGTTCCTGTTGAATCCTTTCATCTCGTTTTACACCACGCGCGGCTGCCCGGCCATGTGTACTTTCTGCCTGTGGCCGCAAACCCATTCGGGGCATCGCTGGCGTTTGCGTTCGTCGGACGACGTGGCGGCCGAGTGCAAATATACTCTCGAAAATTTCCCGGGCCTCAAGGAAATCTTCTTCGACGACGACACTTTCAATTACCGCAAGGCGCGCGCCATCGAACTGTGTTCCAAACTGGGTCCGCTGAACTTCACCTGGAGCTGCACGTCGCGCGTCACCACCGATTACGAAACGTTGAAAGCCATGAAAGACGCCGGCTGCCGGCTGATGATCGTGGGCTATGAATCCGGCGACGAGCAGATTCTGAAAAATATCAAGAAGGGCGCGACAATCGACATGGCGCGGCGCTTCACCGACAACTGCCACAAACTCGGGTTAGTAATCCACGGCGATTTCATTGTGGGGCTCCCCGGCGAAACGCGCGAGACTTTGCGCAAGACCATCGACTTCGCCAAGAAGCTGGATGTCGAGACCATTCAGGTATCGCTGGGCCATGCCTTCCCCGGCACGGAATTCTACGAACACGCAAAGGCGAACGGATTGGTTTCCATCGTGGGCATGGCGGACGAAGCCGGACACCAATTGCCCAACGCCGTGTATCCCGGATTCGACCGCGGCGAGCTGGTGCAGTGGGTGGATAGGTTCTACTCGGAATATTATTTCCGTCCGAAGGCGGCGTGGAGAGTTGTGAAAAAAGCGATTCAGAACAACGATCTTCCGCGGCTGTACAAAGAGGCCCGCGAGTATCTCACCGTGAGCTCGAAGCGCAAACAGTATATCAAGGAGCAGAAGAATTCCGCGGCGCTTGCGGGAGTGGAGGAAAGCGCTTCCTAAATGGCATCCGGCCGGATGGTAGTTGAGGAGCTCAAGCCAGCCGGTATTTTCGGCCGTCGCCTGGATTTCAAGACGAAGGCCCTGACCGCTTTCGTCGTCCTCACTAATGTCCTCGGAAATTTTGCGATGTCCTGGGGCATGAAACATCAGCCCACCGTGCTGGCCGATACTCCGCTGGTTTATATTCGAACCATTTTCAGTCCGTGGGTATTGGTTGGGACCACTCTGTTAATTCTCTGGCTGTTGTCTCGAATGATGCTGTTCAAATGGGCCGACTTGAGTTACGTGCTGCCCGTGACTTCGATCGGCTACGTGCTCACGGCGTTTCTCGGAAAGTATTTCTTCGGGGAACAAATCACCTGGCGGCGTTGGCTGGGAACGGCGGCCATCATGATCGGGATAATTCTGGTGGGGATGACGCGTCCCAATACTACCGCGCCGCCTCCCCCGGAGGCGAATCGATGAAGTGGCTGATGGTGGCGGTGATCGTCGTATCCACTGTGCTGGCCGACCTGTTGCAGAGTTTCGAAATGAAGCGGCGCGACGCGGCGGTCGAAGACCGGCGGCCGCGGCAAGGGCCGCTGGTGTTGGCCGTTATAATCATGGCGATTTCGTTTTTCGCGTTTATGAAGCTGCTGTCGTTAGCGGATATGAGTTTCGCGGTGCCAATTACGGCGGCCAGCGTTGTAATCGAAACTATTCTCGCCAAGCTGGTGCTCAAAGAACAGGTCACTCCGATGCGATGGGCGGGTGCGTGCTTCGTCGCCTGCGGAGTGGCGCTGCTGGCCGCTTAGGTGTTGAACTGCGTCCTGCTGGTTTGCGCGGCCGCGGCGGGTTACCAACTATTCGCCATTGCGGCATGCATCTGGCATCTGTTTCGCAAACACCCGGCGGCGGGAGCGTGTCCCGCCGTTTCGATCCTGAAGCCCGTGCGCGGCGCGGATGCCGGTTTCTACGAAGCGATCCGATCGCATGCCGTGCAGGAATACCCGCAATTCGAAATCTTGTTTGGGATTCGCGATTCCGGCGACTCCGCGCGAGCCGATATCGACCGGCTGATTCGCGAGTTTCCTTCCGTTTCGATTCGGCTGGCGATCTGCACGCAGGATGCGCCCAACGGCAAGGTTGGCGTGTTGATGGATCTGGCCAAGCAGGCGCGCTATCCGATCCTGATCGTCAACGATAGCGACATTACGGCGCCGGCCGGCTATCTTCAGCGCGTGGTTGCGCCGCTGGCGGATGTGGGTACGGGGCTGGTCACCTGTCTCTATCGAGCTGACGCGAGAGATTGGCCGAGCCGTTTTGAAGCGCTTGCCATTGCGACCGAATTCGCTCCAAGCACTTTGGTGGCGCCGCTGGTGGGTGTATCCGAGTTCGGCCTCGGGTCCACACTGGCATTTCGCAAAGTAGACCTGGATCGGATCGGCGGCTTCGCGGCCATCGCGGATTACCTGGCGGACGATTATCAACTCGGGAAAAAACTGCATTCGCTGGGACTGCAAAACTGCATCTCGGAAGTGGTGGTGAGCACCCGGCTGTCGGCGGGTTCGTGGGGCGACGCATGGAGGCATCAGTTGCGGTGGGCGCGCACAATTCGCATATCGCGCGGCGCGGGCTACGCGGGACTGCCGGTCACGTTCGCAACCCTGTGGGTAGTGGTGGCGGCCGCATGCGGCTTGTGGGGCGTGGCGCTGACATTGCTTTTGATCCGATTGACGATGGGCGCCGCGGGCGGCTGGTTCGTTTTGCGCAGTGCCGATGTTTGGAAGTATTGTTATGCGATTCCGGCGCGGGACCTGTGGGGAGTTTGTGTTTGGGCCGCCGGGTTGGTGGGCAGCGAAGTAGAGTGGCGCGGTCGGCGCTTGAGGCTGGATCGAGCGGGCCGAATCGTCGCCGCCGATAGCCGATGATTCACACGAAGTCCGTGTTACACTGATCCCGTGTTGAAAAACGTCACAATCACGGTTCCGGAGGAAGTAGCGGGCTGGGCGCGCCGGAAGGCCGCCGAAGAGGATACATCCGTATCCAAACTTGTAGGACGCATGCTGGAACGTCAAATGAGAATGAGCGACGGCTATGACCGGGCTTACCGGCGATGGAAAAAGATCCGTGGCCTTCCAATCGATGCCGCGAACCGGATGAGCCGCGAAGAGGCTCATGAGCGAAAGCGATAGATTCTTCGTCGATACGAACGTCTTGCTCTATTCGCTGGATACGTCGGCGCCAAAAAAGCGGGAAGCGGCATTGCTGTGGCTCGATGCGTTGTGGGCCAACCGGGCCGGGGTCCTCAGTTGGCAGGTGCTGCATGAATTCTATACAAATGCAGTTCGTAAGCTTAGAGTGCCGGCGAAGTCTGCGCGGCAGTTGGTGGAAGAGTTCACGCGGTGGCAACCTGTGGATATGACGCTTGGACAGATTCGCCGCGGATGGCGCTGGACCGACCGGGCTAAGTTGTCTTACTGGGACGGCCTGATCGTCGCGGCAGCCGAACGGACGGAGTGCATGTGGTTGCTCAGCGAAGATTTTCAGGCCGGCCGGCGATTCGGTACAGTGACAATCGTGAATCCATTCTTAGCAAAGCCGGTTGATTTTGGTTTAGCAAGCGATGGTCGCCGGAAAACAAAGCATTGACGGATCGGCTTGCTATAATAGTTTCGCGCGCCCGTAGCTCAGTTGG
>DATDHK010000246.1:0-18233 GCA_036521635.1 Bryobacteraceae bacterium
CCGGTGTGGTCCCCACTGGAATCGTCGTCACAATGGCGTTGGTTGCGGTGTTGATAACGGCAACGCTATTCGCCCCCTGGCACGCGACGTAAAGATACGCGCCATCGGGTGTCACCGCCAGTCCGGTGGGGGAAGCCGGCACGCTAATGGTGGCGCTCACCGTATTGTTCGCCGTATTCACTACCGAAATCGAATTTCCGGAAATATTCGACGTGTAGGCGTACGGCTGAGCAATCGCTACGCCGAGCGCAAACATGGCCGCCAGTGTAGTGGATAGCGAATGCACGAAAGTGTTAGATCGTCAAATGCCTGCATTCCGGATAGCGTAGGAGCGGGGGAGATTTGCCCTAGAAATTCCAATTAAGGATTGCCGTGGAATGGGGTCCGATCA
Organism: Bryobacteraceae bacterium; assembly: GCA_036521635.1. Taxonomy (GTDB): domain Bacteria; phylum Acidobacteriota; class Terriglobia; order Bryobacterales; family Bryobacteraceae; genus Palsa-89. Next base: position 392 of record DATDHK010000246.1, read on the forward strand.
TACTAAGCCTGGTGTACGTGTGGGGCAGATTGGTAATCTGCCGCCGATTGAAAATCGGCCTGTTGCTTTAGACGCTTCATCAAACAGGCCGATTTTCAATCGGCGGCAGGATGCCATCCTGCCCCACATATGCGCAGGTCGCGGCCCGACATCTCTTTGGGTTGCTTCTCGCCGAGAAACCCTAGCACGGTGGGCGAAATGTCCTGCAATGCGCCGCCCTGACGCAGCGGAGCGCGTGTTTCATCTACCAGAATGAACGGCACTGGATTCGTAGTGTGATACGTATGCGGACCCTTGGTCACCGGATCGATCATGGTTTCAGCATTGCCGTGATCGGCGGTGATGATCCACGATCCGCCACTGCGCCGAAGCGCCTCGTAGATTTGGCCAAGTCCCGCGTCGACCGCCTCCACCGCTTGCACCGTCGGCCCCATTTGACCTGAATGCCCAACCATGTCGGCATTCGCATAGTTCATCACGATCAGGTCGAAGGCGCCTTGCTCGATGGACTTCACCACCAGCTCGGTGATTCCGGGCGCGCTCATCTCCGGCTTCAAATCATACGTCGCGACTTTCGCCGACGCCACCATTTCCCGGCTCTCGCCCGCGTACGGTTTTTCGTTTCCGCCGTTAAAGAAATAAGTGACGTGCGCGTATTTCTCCGTCTCGGCCACGCGCAGATTCTTCCAATTCAACTGCGCCATTACGTCGGCCAGGATGTTGTTGGGATGCTCGCGTGGCAGCACGAACGGGGCTTTAAAGGTTTTATCGTACTGCGTCATCGTGGTGAAATGCAGATTTTTCGGTGCATCCATGAGCGCCTGCGTCATCTCGCGCCCGCGATCGGCGCGGAAATTGAAAAAGATGCAAGCGTCGTCATCGCGAATCAGGCCCACTGGCTCGTTGTGTTCGTCAACAATCGTGATGGGCTCGATAAATTCGTCGGTGGCGCCGTGCTCGTACGATTGCTTGACGGCTGCGATAGGATCTGTCGCCTTCAGGCCGTTGCCCAGCACCATTGCGCCGAATGCTCGCTCGATGCGGTCCCAGCGCTTGTCGCGATCCATGGCGTAGTAGCGGCCGGACACCGACGCGATTCTTCCCATTCCAATCTCTCGCATCTGTTTTTGGATTTGCTCCAGGTAGCCCGCGCCGCTCTGGGGCGCGGTATCGCGGCCGTCCATGAAGCAATGCACGAAGACCTGTTGGATGCCTTGCTGCTTCGCCAACTTGAGCAGCGCATAGAGATGCGTGAGCAACGAGTGAACGCCGCCATCGCTGCAGAGTCCCATAATGTGCAGCCGATGCTCGCGTGCATGACGCATGGAATCCAGCAGCACAGGATGCTGGAAGAATTCGCCCGTCGCGATCATCTGGTCGAGTCGCGTGACATCCATATGCACCACGCGCCCGGCGCCGATATTCAAATGACCGACTTCGCTGTTGCCCATTTGCCCATCGGGTAATCCAACAAAAGGGCCGGATGTGTGCACCAGTGTATTCGGATAATCGCGCAGCAGTGAATCGTAGGTAGGCTTGCGGGCGGCGGCGATGGCGTTGCCTTCGGTGGCGGTCGAAAATCCCCAACCATCCAGGATGGTCAGGAGCAGCGGTTTCTTCTTGCCCCGCATTACTGATGGAACGCTTTCCTACCCGCAAATTTGGCGGCGTCGCCCAACTCTTCTTCGATGCGCAAGAGCTGGTTGTATTTTGCGATGCGGTCCGTGCGGCTGGCCGAGCCGGTCTTGATCTGGCCGGCGCGCGTGGCGACCGCGAGGTCTGCAATGAAGGCGTCTTCGGTCTCACCCGACCGGTGCGACACCACATTTGTGTAGTGCGCGTTGGTCGCCATTTGCATGGCTTCGAGCGTTTCGGTGAGCGTGCCGATCTGATTCACTTTGATGAGAATGGAATTCGCGACGCCTTGGTCTATTCCTTGTTGCAGGCGCTTCGTGTTGGTGACGAACAGATCGTCGCCGACCAGTTGAATCTTAGAGCCGAGCGTATCTGTCATCAGCTTCCATCCGTCCCAATCGTCTTCCGCCATGCCGTCTTCGATGGAAACGATTGGATACTGGTCCACCCATTTGGCCCAGAATTTCACCATCTGCTCTGAAGTTCGCTGGCTCTTGTCAGACTTCTTGAAGACGTATTTGCCGCTGGCCTTGTCGTAAAACTCGCTGGCCGCCGGATCGAGCGCTATGCCGATCTGCGCGCCGGGTTTGTAGCCGGCCTTGGTGATAGCTTCCATCACGGCGTCGAGCGCCTCTTCATTCGACTTCAGATTCGGCGCGAATCCGCCCTCATCGCCCACCGACGTCGAGTAGCCACGCTTCTTCAGCACGCCCTTCAGAGTGTGGAAAACCTCGACGCCCATGCGCAACGCTTCAGAGAATCTTGCCGCGCCGTAGGGTGCGATCATGAATTCCTGCGGGTCCACCGAGTTGTCGGCATGCGCGCCGCCGTTGAGAATATTCATCAGCGGAACGGGCAGCAGGTTGGCGCCGACACCGCCCAAATAGCGGTAGAGCGGAGTCATCTGCGATTGCGCGGCCGCCCGGGCGGTAGCCATCGACACTGCCAGAATCGCGTTCGCGCCAAGCTTGCTTTTGTTGGGCGTGCCATCCAGTTCAAGCATCTTGTGATCGATCTCCGACTGCTCTTCCGCCTCCATCCCGGCAATCACCGGCGCGATCTTCTTAGTGATGTTACCCGCCGCCTTGCGCGTGCCCTTACCGAGATATCGCTTAGGGTCGTTGTCCCGCAACTCGACCGCTTCGTGCTCGCCAGTCGATGCTCCAGAAGGGACTGCCGCACGCCCGATAGTGCCGTCGGCAAGAAGAACGTCAGCTTCAACCGTAGGGTTGCCCCGCGAATCAAGCACCTCGCGCCCAATAACTTTGATGATTTCCATTCCTTTTATTCTGGGGGAGGAGTGCGGGATTGTCCAACGCGATCTTGGCTTGGATTCGGCGGAGATTTTTCGGCAATCTCGTTTCAGGGTGTTCTGGGCCGTAGGTGCTTTGAAATATTCGAACGGCGTGCTCGTAATGAAGGAGAGCTCCAGTGAGATCACCTCTCGTCTCCAGGATGCCTCCGACGTTATTGGCATCTACGACGACTTCTGGATGATCCTGGCCGTACGTTTTCTCGGTAGTGTCGGCGCCGCCTGGAACGCACCATGCACCACAGCATCAAAGAGCTCAACGCTTTACAAACCAACACCCTGCTCCAGGCAACCTTCCCGCTCGCGCCCAAAACTATCCCCCCCGCTAAGCTCCGCAACCGAAATTGCAAAACGAACCCAACACTTCGAGCAAAAAGGTGAACTGCGGCAGTTCAAAGTGCTCTTGGAAGCGCCGAGCCCGTAAGTGGGGCAGACGAATCGCCTTTTGTCGTCTGCGAGCCCGCACGCGATTCCGTTAAAATCGAGCATGCTGGATCGCCGCAAGGTTCAGGACGCAATCGACGCCGGCCAGGGAATTCTCCGCCTGGAGCCCTGCTGGGTTCCCCGCTCGTTCATGATCCCGGGCCGCCGGCTGAAGCTGCACCCCGACGACCTCTATGCTTTCGGCGGACACCGCGGCGGCATCAACGAGCGCTGGTTTTCCTCCACCACAAAAGCGTCCAACGGCCCAGCCACATTAGAGGACGAAGGCCTGAGCTACGTGCGCCTCAAAAATGCAGATCGCTTTCTGCTCAAAGACACAATCGAATCAGCCGGCGATCTTCTGCTAGGCGCCGACGTCATGTCGCGCGAGGGCGGCTGGAATCTGCTATGCAAATTCTTCGACAACATGGGCCCCATCCCGCATCACATGCATCAGAGCGATGCGCTCGCCAGCCTCGTAGGACAGCGCGGCAAGCCCGAGGCGTATTATTTTCCGCCGCAATACAACCTTACCGAAAACAATTTCCCATACACGTTCATGGGCCTCGAACCCGGCACAACCAAGGACGACATTCGTCGCTGTCTGGAAAACTGGAACAAGGGCGACAACGGAATTCTATTTCACTCGCGCGCCTATCGCCTCCAGCCCGGCGCCGGCTGGCAAATCAATCCGGGAATTTTGCACGCTCCCGGCTCGCTGGTAACCTACGAGCCGCAAGTGAACAGCGATGTCTTCGCCATGTTTCAGTCGGTGGTGGAGGGCCGCATCATCGATTGGAGTCTGCTGACGAAGGACGTCCGTCCCGAATATCATCATGATTTGGACTACTTGATCGATATGCTGGACTGGAACGCGAACGTCAACCCGGAGTTCGGCAAAACGAACAAGGTTTTTCCCAAGCCCGCCCGGACCCAGGAAGGTTATCGCGAGAGTTGGGTGAGCTACGGCACCCCCTACTATTCGGCGAAAGAACTAACGGTGTTGCCGAATCGCAGTGCGACTATCAAAGACAGCGCCGCCTACGGATTGATCTTGACCGAGGGCCACGGCCTGTTTGGAAAGCACGAAGTCGCAGCCCCCGCGATGATCCGTTTCGGAGAAATGACCCAAGACGAATTGTTCGTCACCGCCGACGCCGCGAAAGCAGGCGTGCGCGTTCAAAATACCAGCGCGACGGATCCGCTAGTGATTCTCAAACATTTCGGACCCGGCAACCCGGACGTAGCATGAACAAATATCCCGCGATCCACAATGCAATGTGGCCAGGACTGGTCGGCAAAGGCCCGGATTCAGAGCCTGCCATCGACCTCGACACAATGCTCGACCTCACGGCGACCGCCAACATAGACGGAACCCGCTTCGATGGCGTCGATCTTTTTCTCTTTGCGCCGCACGTCGAAATCGATTCCAGCGACGACGATCTGAAGCGCCTTACAGACAGAATTGCCGCCAGGAATTTAGTGGTCGGCTCCTTAGTCGCGCCAGTGTGGCCGCCGACGGGAGGCGGATCGGCGATGGGCAGCGACGAGGATCGCGCCAAATTCCTGACGCAGGTTCGAAAAGCATGCGTCATCGGCAAAAAACTTCGCGATCTGGGAATTCGCCGCTACGGAATCGTGCGCATCGACTCCGCCACCAGTCCCGCTGAATGGGCCACCGACCCCGATGCCAACACCCGCCGCATCGCCTTCACTTTCCGCGAAGCATGCTCAATCGCGGAGACCTACGGCGAGCGGCTGGCGGCCGAGGGTGAGATTTGCTGGGGCGGAATGCACAGCGCCCAGCGCATGGTGCAACTTCTCGAAATGGTCGGCCGGCCCGAGACGCTCGGGTTCCAGGCCGACATGGCGCACACGCTGCTGTTCACGTTGGGTTACAACTCGTCGCACGATCGCATTCTCCCGGACGACTTTAATTGGACCGATCCCAACGTGCTCGACGAAGCCATTCGCACCATGACGCGCGCCCTGCGCCCGTGGACCATCGATTTTCACGTCGCCCAGAACGACGCCACGGTAAAGGGATCGGGCTCGCACGACAAGACCGGCCGGCATTGCCTGCCATACGACCCGAACGGCAAGATGGATATAGTGCGCGTAGCCGGGGCCTGGATGCGCGACGACAACGGCGAACCCTCGCGCGCATTTCAGCACATCTGCTGGGACGGCTGCATGTTTCCAAACGAAGTAATGCTGCGCCAGGATACTTGGAAAGACATTCTCTCAACAATGATCGCCGTGCGAAACGCGCACGGTTGGGACGAGGCTGCGGCGTGAATATCGGAATGGTTGGCTATGGGTTCATGGGCCGCACGCATTCGAATGCATTCCTCCAAGCCCCCCGCTTTTTCGACGTGCCATATCGGCCCGTGCTGAAGGCGGTCTGCGCACGCAACCCCGAGCGCCTGAAATCATTCGCAGAAACCTGGAGCTACGAGTCGACAGAGACCGACTGGCGGAAACTAGTCGAACGCCCCGACATCGACTTGATCGATATCGCCAGCCCGAACGACACTCACGCCGAGATCGCGATCGCGGCAGCGCAGGCCGGAAAAATGGTGTTGTGCGAGAAGCCGCTAGGCCGCAACGCGACAGAAGCCAAAGCCATGGCCGACGCTGTAGAGTCCGCGAAAGTAGCCAACATGGTTTGGTACAACTATCGCCGCGTGCCCGCAGTCATGTTGCTCAAACATCTGATTGACGCCGGCCGCCTGGGCCGCATCTTCCACTACCGCGCAAAATTTCTCCAGGATTGGACCATCTCCCAAGATCTTCCGCAAGGCGGCGAAGGACTGTGGCGTCTGGATGTTTCAGTCGCCGGCAGTGGCGTCACGGGCGACTTGCTGGCCCATACAATCGACACCGCGATGTGGCTGAACGGGCCGATATCCGAAGTCTCGGCGATGACGGAAACTTTCGTCAAACAACGAAAACACAATCTGACGGGACAAATCGCGCCAGTAGGCATCGACGATGCGAGCGCGTTCTTGTGCCGCTTCGAAAATGGATCGCTAGCAACTTTTGAAGCCACTCGCTACGCCCGCGGCCACAAGGCCCTCTACACTCTCGAGATCAACGGCGAGCACGCGTCCGCGATATGGGATCTGCACGATCTGCACCGCATCCAGTTTTTCGATCACCGCGACGAAAGCCAATTGCGCGGATGGCGAAGCATCCACGTAACGGACTCCGATCATCCGTACATGCAGCATTGGTGGGTGCCCGGCTTGCAAATCGGTTACGAGCACACCTTCATCCATCAAGTGGCCGATTTTCTCCAAGCCGTCGGCCAAGGCAACCAGGCATCACCAACATTTCGCGACGGCCTGGCCACCGACCGCGTGACAGACGCCGTACTAGAATCCGCCAAAACCCACCAATGGCGAAAAATCCATTCCGAGCCGCGGCCGTAGGGAGCGGTTGGTACTTCCATGGAGGCCAAATGTTCCAAGAAATCGAGCTAGCCACACTAGCTTTCAACGACCACACCGGCTGGCAGTCCATGTTCGATGGAACAACCCTTAAAGGCTGGGCCGGCAGCCCCGCAAGTCGTCATTGGCCTCCAAATCGAAGGCGGAAATGTGAAAATCCCATTCCGCAATCTCTGGCTGAAGACTCTGTAGCGCCTACATGCCGGTAACCCTCGACGACCTGCGCTGCTTTGCCGCCACTCACACCTTCTTCAAGCCCACCACGCTGAGACGCGCCTTCGACAGACTAGGCTTTGTGCAAGCCGACCCGATCCGCGCGCCAGCCCGCGCCCAGGACCTGATACTGCGCCATCGCGTCAAAGACTACCGCGCGGGCGACCTCGAACGCCATTACACGAAGCTCGGCATTGAAGAGGATTTCTTCATCACTTACGGCTTTGTCACGAGCGCGATACAAGCGCTGATGCATCCGCGCCCGGATACCTGCGTCCCCGCCGAAGGCCGCGGACCCTGGCCCGCCGCGCGCGTGAAGCAGGCGCAGCTCCTGCTGGATTTCGTACGCGAGCGCGGCCCCGTGCACCCGCGCGAAGTAGACGGACATTTTTCACACGGCACGGTGACGAACTACTGGGGCGGCTCGTCGAACGCAACCACCCATCTGCTGGACGCCATGCACTATCGCGGCCTGCTGCGCGTGGCGCGGCGCGAGGCCGGTATCCGCATCTACACCGCGCACCAGCACGGGCCCGGGCCGACCGATGCAGCCGCGTGCCGCGGCCGGCTCGATGCACTAGTCGACGTGGCCGTCCGCATCTACGCGCCGCTGCCCGCCGCGAGCCTGTTGTCTTTTGTGCGCAAGCTTCGCTTTGCCGTGCCGCAATGGCACGGCGAGTTGAAGAGCGCATTGCAGCGCGCCAAAGAGCGGCTCTCGCATGCGCGCGTGGATGGCGTCGACTGGTATTGGCCGGCCGGGGAGCATCCGGCGCGGAGTAAACCACAGGACACGGTACGCTTGCTCACGCCCTTCGACCCCGTAGTGCGGGACCGCGATCGCTTCGAGCTGCTGTGGGGCTGGGTCTATCGATTCGAAGCCTACACGCCGGCGCACAAACGCAAGCTCGGCTACTACGCCTTACCTCTGCTGTGGCGCGACCGCGTGATCGGCTGGGGCAACCTCTCAGTGAAGAACGGCGATCTCAAATCCGAGTTCGGTTATGTCAAATCACCCCCGCGCGATCGCACCTTCAAGCGCGAACTCGAAGCCGAGCTCGATCGCATGCGAGCCTTTCTCAAAATGCGAAACGATCCCTTCTAGCCTGCACCTTCTTGACGTCTATCCCCGGAACTTTCTCCAGATCCTCCACCGACTTAAAATTGCCTTTCGCTCCGCGATACCTGACAATCGCCTCGGCCTCCTTCGCCGAAAACCCCAGGGCGTTTTCGAAATCTTTGGACGTCACTTTATTGACGTTCACCTTGGCAGCCTGCGGAAAATGTTCGGTGAGATAATCGACCACGTCGTTGAAATCGTCGACCGTTCCCTGTGCGCCGATGTCCACCATTTTGCCAACCACCTCGCCCCATTCTTCACGGGATTTCGCCAGCCCAATCACGTTCTCGGCGCTGTGGCACTTACTGCAAACCTTCTTCATAGTGTCGCGGCCAGGACCAGCGGGAAGTTTTTCCTGTGCGTTGGCGACGGAAAGAAAAAAGGCCACATGGAGAATTTTCACGATGCTAAGATGAGGCTTCATAAGCATGCAAGAAACTACGGTAACAGTTCACTTGAAAGACCTGTGGGATGACAAGATAGCCAATGAGCTTTCCGGGAACCCACTGTCGCTGCTGCGCTACCGGTCGAATCTGCTGGGCGCGGATTTGCGGATCACGAATTTCGGCGGCGGAAACACCAGCTCGAAAATAGAACTGCCCGATCCATTTACCGGAAAGCCCGTGCGCGTTCTGGCGGTGAAAGGAAGCGGCGGCGATCTCGGATCGATTCAAGATTCCGGATTCGCCCTGGTCTACCTGGATCGCCTGGAGCAGCTCAAGCAACTCTATCGCGGTGAAGCGCATGAGGACGAGATGGTGGGCTACTATCCGCTCTCGGCCTTCGGCGAAAATCGCGTGGCCGCTTCCATCGATACTCCCTTGCACGCGTTCCTTCCGTTCCCGCACGTGGACCATCTCCATCCCGACTGGGCCATCGCGCTGGCGGCCGGCGCCAACGGCAAGCGCAAACTGGAAGAGTTCAATCGAAAATTCGGCCGCAACATCGCCTGGGTTCCGTGGCAGCGTCCGGGCTTCGAACTGGCGCTGCTGATCGAAAAAGCCGTCAACGGTAATCCAGGCTGCGACGGTTTGGTCCTGGGCAGCCACGGTCTTTTTACCTGGGGCGGCACCCAGCGCGAATGCTATCTCAACAGCATCCGTACCATCGATCAAATGGGCGAATTCATTCTGGAGCATCAGGCCAGGAAGGGCAGTTTGTTTGGCGGACTTCAGCATGCCCCCCTCGCCGATCGTAAAAACATTGCCACGCAAATTCTGCCGGCGTTGCGCGGAACAATGTCCTCCAACCGGCGGGTGATCGCGCATTACACCGACCATCCGGATGCCCTCACTTTTGCCGGATCGAAATGGTCGAAGCAGCTCGGAGCGCTTGGCACGAGTTGTCCGGACCACTTTCTTCGCACCAGAATTTGTCCATTGTTCATCGATTGGAACCCGGCCTCCGAAGACTTGAGCGTCCTGAAATCGCGCATCAAGGAACTTGCGATCAGTTACCGTGCCGACTACAAGAAATACTATGAAGACTGGGCCACGCCAGAATCTCCGAAGCTTCGCGATTCCAATCCGTCGGTGGTGATCATTCCGGGCGTCGGGCTATTCGGTTTCGGCAAGAACAAGAAGGAAGCGCGCATCACGACCGAGTTTTTCATCAACGCGATTCACGTGATGGCCGGGGCGAATGCGCTGGAAGACGGCGAGGTTGCACATCAGTTCGAGCAATTTCACAATTATGTTGCGCTTCCGCGCTCCGAAGCATTTCGCATCGAGTACTGGGCTTTAGAAGAAGCCAAGCTACAGCGCATGCCGGCCGAAGCGGAATTCAGCCGTAAGATTGTGCTGGTGGCCGGTGGCGGAAACGGAGTGGGACGCGAAGTGGCGCTGCTCCTTGCGCGCAAGGGTGCTCACGTGGTGGTTGCCGATCTCGATGCGGACAGTGCGAAGAACGTGGCCGGCGAAATTGCGGACACCGCGGCGAGCACGGTCGCCGACCTGGCAAATCCAGAGAGTCTTGCCGCGGCGGTGAGATTCACTATTCTGCAATTTGGTGGCATCGACGCCGTGGTGAACACCGCGGCTATCTATCCGGTGCCTGGCGAAGACGGCCGATTAACGCCGGCGCAGTGGTCGAAGACTTTCCAAATCAACGTTACGGGAAATTATCTGCTAGCCGAAGCGGCCGAGTGGGTTTTCAAAGATCAGGATCTTCCGGCCGCGATGGTGCTGACGAGTTCCGCGAACGCTCTGGCGCCGAAGAAGGGTACGGAAGCGTACGACACCAGCAAGACCGCGGTAAATCATCTGATCCGCGAGCTAGCGGTTGGATTGGCGCCGCGCGTCCGCGTCAACGGGATTGCGCCTGCCACCGTCGTCGCCGGGTCAACGATGTTTCCGCGCGATCGCGTGATGCACTCGCTTCAGAAATACAAGATCGGGTTTTCAGAATCGGAATCGACCGATGAATTGCGAAGCAAGCTGGCGGACTTCTACGCCCAGCGAACGCTTACCCGCAGGCCGATTCTTCCGCAAGATTGCGCGCGCGCAATCGTTTGGCTGATCGGCGACGAGAGCGCGAAAACAACCGGCCACATCATTCCGGTTGACGGTGGTCTAGGGGACGCGTTCCTGCGCTAGCCGATGGCCGTTCCGCTGCTCCAAGCCCGGTCCATCACCAAATCATACGCCGGTGTGCGGGCTCTAAAAGATGGTTCCTTCGAACTGCTCGAAGGCGAAGTGCATGCGTTGATCGGTGAAAATGGCGCGGGAAAATCCACGCTGATCAAAGTTATGACCGGCGCTATTCAACCCGATTCAGGATCTCTGATCGTGCGCGGGCATCTGGTGGAACAGAACGATCCAGGCATTTCACGTTCGATGGGCATCGCCGCAATCTATCAGCAGCCTTCGCTTTTCCCCGACCTCAGCGTGGCCGAAAACATTGCCCTGGCGCTCGAAGGCGGCGGCGTGTGGAGAAAAGTGGATTGGAAAGCACGTAATCGCCGGGCCGGCGAATTGCTGGAGCGCGCGGGCGCATCCATTCAGCCCGCGCGGCTGGTCTCGACCCTCAGCATGCCCGAACAGCAGCTCGTCGAGATCGCCAAGGCCATCGGCGCCGACGCAAAAATCCTGATCATGGACGAACCCACCGCGTCGCTCACCGATCGCGAAGTGGATAGCTTATTCAAGACCATCGGAGTGTTTCGAAATCAAGGCGCGGGGATTATCTACATTTCGCACCGGCTGGAGGAGATCACCACCATCGCCGACCGCATTACCGTCATGCGTGATGGCGAAACCATCGCCACGCGGCGCAGAGAGGAAGTGGACAAGCCCACGCTCATCTCCATGATGGTGGGCCGCGAGATCGATTCCGTTTATCCGAAACACGAGAGTGCGGCGGGTGAGATTGCTCTCGAGCTAAGACATGTTTGTAATCGTGCAACGGGACTCAGAGACATATCGTTATCGGTGCGCTGCGGCGAAATACTGGGCTTGGCGGGGCTGGTCGGTTCGGGACGAACGCAGTTAGCGGAAACAATATTCGGATTGACTCCCGCCGATTCCGGCGAGATTCTTCTGGCAGGTGTGCCAGTGAAGGTCGGCTCGCCCGCACAGGCAATCAAGTTGGGAATAGGATATGTGCCGGAAGACCGCCGGCATCACGGCGTGGTGCTGGAAATGCCAATCGCCTTTAACACTACGCTGGCCAATTTGAAAGCTGTGTCGCGCCGCGGATTGATCGATGAAGGCCAGGAGCGCGAACTCGCCGGGCACTATCTCATGCAGCTCCGGATCAAAGCGCCTTCTGTGTACACAGGCACAGGCGATCTGTCCGGTGGCAATCAACAGAAGGTGGCGCTGGCGCGCTGGTTGTCGATCCATCCGAAAGTTCTGATCCTGGACGAACCGACGCAGGGGGTGGACATCGGCTCGAAATCCGAAATACATAATTTGATGCTGGAGCTGGCAGCGGGCGGTCTCGCGATCGTCATGATCTCTTCGGAGTTGCCGGAAGTGCTGAGCATCAGCGACCGCATCGCGGTCATGCACCAAGGCAAAATCGGCGGCGTGCTCTCGCGCGAGGAAGCCACGCAACAGAAGGTTCTATCGCTCGCAACCTACTAATGAAGACTCACACGCGGGAAATCTCGGTTGCGCTTGCGATCCTGGCGCTCGCGATCGTGCTGGCTTTTGCCGCGCCCGGATATTTCTCCCGTGAGAATCTTACCGATTTGTTCCTGGCCAATGTGCCCGTGCTCATCGTCGCGCTGGGCATGACGCTGGTGATCCTGATTGGCCAGATCGACATTTCGGTCGGTTCGATTTTCGCGATTTGCGGCGTCGCTGCTGGATTGCTTTCAAAGTCGGGATTGCCCGCACTGGTCGCCGCGCTGGGCGCATGTCTGGCTGGAGCGTTGCTCGGTGCACTGAACGGCACGCTCGTCGCCTACCTGCGGATTCCGTCCATAGTTGTGACGCTCGCCAGCATGGTTGCTTTGCGCGACGCACTACGCTGGCAAACCCAGGGCGCGTGGGTGCAAGATCTGCCGCGCGATTTTCAGTGGTTCGGGCTTTCGCAATCGGCGTATCCACTGGCGGTTGCCGGCATCGCTGTCATCCTTTCCGCCGGCCTCGCTTGGATTCTCCGCAATCTGGCCATTGGCCGTGCCATCTACGCCACTGGCTCAAACAAAGAAGGTGCGCGCCTCGCAGGAATCCATACAACATTCGTGACCTTTTCTGTTTTTGCGGTAATCGGCGGACTGACAGGCTTTTCGGCGGCCCTGAATTCCGTCCGATTCAATCAAATTCCAACTAACGCCGGACTCGGCCTCGAGATGAAAGTGATCGCGGCCGTGGTGGTGGGCGGCGCGGCCATCACTGGTGGAAGGGGAAGTGTTCTGGGAACCGTGCTGGGCGTCGTTCTGTTGGGCGCCATCGGTCCGGCCCTCACGTTTCTGGGCGTCAGCGCGTATTGGGAACGAGCGGTGCAGGGTGCCATCATACTCGCCGCGCTTGTGATCGACGCCGTGCGAACGCGACATGGACGCAGCCTTGCCACCAGCCACGTATAGGCCGTGGCGGGAGCGTCTGTTCCCCAACGGCGAATGGGCTTTGCTGCTCGCCTTAGTGCTGGAAGTCGCGATATTTTCCGCCATCGCGGAGAATTTTTTCACCTGGGTAAATTTCTTCGAGATGATCCGGTTCAGCGTCGAGCTCGGATTGCTGGCGCTTGCGCTGACACCCGTCATCATCACCGGCGGCATCGATCTTTCGGTGGGCTCGATGATGGGCTTGGCGGCAGTAGTCTTCGGAGCGGCATGGCGGGATTGGCATTTCTCACTTCTCGCAGCCGCCGTAGTTGCGCTGCTTCTTGGCTGCGCGGGCGGTGCGTTAAACGCTGCCGCAATCGCGCGTCTCAATCTTCCGCCGCTCATCGTCACGCTCGGATCGTTCTCCATGTTTCGAGGCATCGCCGAAGGAATCACGCACGCCGCCGTGAACTACACCGACTTCCCGAAATCGTTTCTGTTTCTTGGACAGGGATATTTCTGGGGTGTGGTTCCAGTTCAATTGGCAGTTTTTCTGCCGATCTTTGCGGCGTATGCAATTCTGCTGCATCGTTCGACGATCGGCCGGGCCCTGTATGCAATCGGCTTCACGGCGGCGGGCGCGCGCTACGCAGGCATTCCAGTTTCGCGGCGCATCTCGCTGGTCTACGTTTTGTCCGGTTTGATTTCGAGCGTGGCGGCGATCGTGTATGTCGCGCACCTGGGCCAGGCGAAATCCGACGTCGGCACGGGATACGAACTGGATGCGATCACGGCCGTCGTGCTCGGCGGAACATCCGTATTTGGCGGACGCGGCACAGTGTGGGGCACTGTGCTCGGATTGCTTTCGCTCACCGTGTTGCAGAATGGCTTGCATCTGGCGGCGCTGCCCTCCGAGCTGACCGGAGTGCTGACCGGAACGCTGCTGGTGCTCACCATAAGTTTGGATCGGATGCGCGTTACGAGACGGCGATCCGTAAGTGTGAAACTAGACGAGGAGATTAATCCTGTGAGGAACAGTCAACTGGCGATTTTGTGCGCGACGGTCCTGACCGGATCGCTCATCGTGGCCGCGACCAATGTGTGGCTGGTGCGATCGGGGGGGCGGGTGTCAGTCACAACCGCGCCGGCCCATCGCCCGGTGATCGCGATGATGCCCAAAGCCAAGGGCGATCCATATTTCGTGAGCGCGCGCGCCGGAGCTGAGGACGCCGCCCGTGAATTGGGCGTCGAATTGATTTGGGATGGCCCCACCAGCCTCGAAGCAGCCAAGCAAAATGAGTTGGTGGAAAACTGGATCACGCGACAGGTGGACGCGATCGCGGTTGCCGTCGAGAACAAGGCTGGCATCTCGACTGTCTTGCGAAAGGCTCGCCAGCGCGGCATCAAGGTGCTCACCTGGGATGCCGACGCGGAGCCGGACGCGCGCGATTTCTTCGTGAATCAGGCAACGCCGGAAGGAATCGCGAATACGCTGACCGACGAGGCCGGGCGGCTGTTGGGCGGCAAGGGAGAGTTTGCGATTATCACTGGGGCGCTCAGTGCCGCCAATCAGAACGAGTGGATCAAGTTCATCAGGAAGCGCCTCGCCGAAAAATATCCAAACTTGAAGCTGGCCACCATCCGGCCGAGCGACGACGATCGCGACAAGGCTTTCTCCGAAACCCAGACAGTCCTGAAAGTCTTTCCTCAGGTGAAACTGATGATGGCGATTTCGGCGCCCGCGGTTCCCGGCGCGGCCGAGGCGGTTCGGCAGGCGGGCCGCAAAGATGTTTTTGTCATCGGCCTATCGCTTCCGAGTATGTGCAAACCCTACGTTCACGACGGCGTGGTCCAAACGGTAGTGCTGTGGAGCACGCGCGATCTTGGATATCTCACCGTGTATGCAGGCTCGCTACTGGCGCAGAACAAACTGGCGGCGGGGGCCGCTTCCGTGTCGGCGGGACGGCTGGGCACGCTGCAGGTGCGCGGGAGCGAAATCATTCTGGGCGCGCCGCTGATAATCAACAAGCAGAATATCGATCAGTTGGATTTTTAAGTCACTCGCATTTAGCTCGGCGGTACGGGTAATCCTCGAATACCGCTTTGCCGTTCTTCGTCCCTTCCGTGCGCGCGAAGAGCGACCCATCGTCTTTCCGGCGATAGATTAGCTGGTGCGGATTCTCAAGATCGGAAGTGAACACTGCTTCGTTCGCCGACAATTTCGTGAGACGAAATTCGGTCGTCGACTTTGCCAGGCCGAGCTGCACGAACATGCTGAGCGCGCCGTTCTGCTCCCGGATTTGAGTGTATTCGGTGAAGACCGTCTTGCCTGCCCTTACCGTGCGGCTTAGGCCCAGCATTGCGCCGCCTGAAGGCTTCGTCCAATATTCCTCGGTTTCCGAGCCGTCCGATTGAAACGCCCAGCAACCGGTCATGAACGATAGTTGGTCCACGGACGACTTTGTGTTTTGAGCGGAGAGAGTCAACGTCAACAGCAGCAGGATTCTAAACATGATTTCAGGTTAAGGCCGCAGCCGGTTCGGGGTCTTGTAAAAATGCGACCTGTTGTTGGCGCCAGGCCATCGGCGTCTGGCCGGTGAATTCGCGGAAATCGTGGATCAGGTGAGCCTGATCGAAGTAGCCGGAGTCCGCCGCCATCACGGCCCAATCGCGTTGCGGCGCGCGTAACAGATGCTGGAATCGGACGATCCGCGAAAATAACTTCGGCCCGATTCCGACCCTGCGCAGAAAGACGCGCTCGATTTGACGCCGCGAAATTCCGGCGT
Source organism: Bryobacteraceae bacterium (assembly GCA_036521635.1). Lineage (GTDB taxonomy): Bacteria > Acidobacteriota > Terriglobia > Bryobacterales > Bryobacteraceae > Palsa-89. The sequence continues at coordinate 16,323 of DATDHK010000246.1, forward strand.
GCGAGGCGAGGTCCGCCACCGGAGCGGCGCCATTCGAACGCACGATTGCATCTAACGCTCGATTAAGGACGGCGTCGCTTTCGACCGGCCGCAACATCTCTAGCAGTAAGCTTTCAATTTGCAGGATCGGATCGCGGGCGTCTTCCATTCGGTTCAAGATCTCGCGCGCGAACCTTCCCCAGATATCTTCGAGCGGAAGAATCCGGCCGGCAACCTCATTCAACGGGAACCGTAGGAAAGCCTGCGCGCCATGCGGACGGAAACGGACTCCCAGCGTCCGTACATCTCCAGACGGCGCAATCGTTATCGGATTAGATAGCTGGCCGGCCAGCAGACATCTGGACTGCATCACGCGTATTCCGTTCTCGTGAACCTGCTCGAACGGATCGCCAAGCTGGAAGACCAGGTCCATGCGGCCGTCCGGAAAGATCGTTTGCGGCGCCATCGAAGCGCTGCCGCGCAGGGTCCAGAAGCATTGGACGTAGCGCGCCAGCGCCGCCGAAGGCCGCACCACTTCGAACTCGACTGGGCTGGACGGCATGTACTGTGTCTACGATACTATGATCGCGTGCCAAAGGTATATACTAATTCGTTAGTATGACCAAAGACCTGTTATGGGCCTTGCGCTGGCTACGCAACAACCCGCTCTTTACCGCGGCCGTCACCGCAATCCTGGCGCTTGGAATCGGAGCGAACACGGCGGTGTTCAGTATTGTCGATGCCGTTCTTCTGCGGCCGCTTCCCTTCGAATCTTCGTCGAGATTGGTACGCATCGAAGAGGCCACGGCGAAACACGCAGCGGCCCTAGCACCGGCTCAAGACTATCTGGCTTGGCGCAGCCGTGGCGACGCGTTCGAGAAAACGGCCGCGCACCTGCGGGACGATGTCACGATCACCGGCGCCGGGGAACCGCAGCAGATTACCGCGCGGCGAACGTCCGCGGGACTATTCGCGCTGCTGGGTGTCCACGCGCGGCTGGGCCGCACTCTCACGGAGTCCGACGGTGAATTCAACGCGCCAAACGCCGCCGTGCTGAGCGACCGGCTCTGGCGGCGGATGTTTCACGCGGACCCCAACGTCGTTGGACGCACCTTCAGGATGTTGGATGAAGTCTACACGATCGTGGGCGTGATGCCGTTGGAATTCGAGTTTCCAAATTCCGCGGCCGAGATGTGGATTCCGCTGCGCTTGACTCCCGCGTCTATCAACTTGGTGGAGGTGGTGGCGCGCACCAAACTGGGGATTTCCGTTTCTCAAGCACAAGGCGCGATGGAAATCGTCGCGCGCCAATTGGAACGAGACGACCCGCAAAAGAAGGCCGGCCTGCGGATCGTTGTGTCGCCGTGGCGGGACGTGCTGGCCCGCCAATACGAACTCACGCTCGTTTTTATTTTGGCCGCGGTGGGCCTGGTTCTGCTGATTGCATGCGCCGACGTGGGCAGCCTGCTGCTCAGCCGCGCGGTCCAAAGGCAACGGGAAATTGCGATCCGCGCATCGCTGGGCGCGGGATTCTGGCGAGTGCTGCGGCAACTGCTGGCGGAAAGTTTGTTGCTGGCTGTTTTGGGAAGCGCCGCCGGCATGTCGCTGGCGTACTACGGGCTGCAATTTCTGACCAGGCAGATCGCGGCTCTGCCCATCGTGCTTCCGCACATTCAGCGCGTGGCGGTGAACGAGCGCGTGCTTCTGTTCAACACGGTTTTGTGTTTGCTGCTGGCTTGCATCTTCAGCATTGCACCGGTTTTCCTGGCATCCAAAACGGACCTGCAGGCGGTGCTGCGCGGCGGTCACGGCGCCGGCGGTCTTAAGGGATCCACTCGACTCTTTTCCATTCTGATCGCCAGCGAGGCGGCTTTCGCATTTCTTCTGCTGGTTGGTTCGGGCTTAATGATTCACAGCCTCATGCGATTGCAG
>DATDHK010000247.1:0-10257 GCA_036521635.1 Bryobacteraceae bacterium
TCGGCGCCGCTGGCTCACGAGCCCATCTGGCGCGATCGTGCGATGACCTTCGATCTTCCCTATTTCGATGAGATTATCGACCGCCTCGCCCGGTCGCCCGATTCGTCGCTTTCGCGCGCCGTGCAGCGCCACGTGCACTGGGGTCTTTTCAGCGCGCCCTATACAGACGACGATTCCCTCACTGGATTCCTGGTGGCGGCCGAGGCGATGACCGAACGGGTCTGCGCGGCCGCTCGAGTCAGGAGTGGTCTGCATATCCTCGATGTGGGTTGCGGCTTCGGACCCAAGCACTGGGAAACAATGGGGTGAAAATTCTTTTCCAACGATTTCCACAACCGGCCTCAAACAATTCTACCAAGTTGTGTTTTGGAAAATCGATGCGGGCTATGAAGAAGTTCGCGAAAACAGCGACAGCAATCCCGAAAGTGAGTTGCCCTTCTTCTGCGGCTCCGAACTCCCCGCCAGGCGCTCCACCAATCCGATAACGCTCTTGCCGAAGCCCGTCGTCGACGCCAGCGGCTTGCCTTCCATGAGCGCTTTCTGGATGGCATCGTAGTCGGTTGGCATCAGGTGGTAGATTTCGGTGTGCAAAGCGGTGCCGATCACATCTTTGCTCAGTCCGACATGCCGGTCGTAGCGGTTTACAATCAGGCGCACTTTATATCGGGGAATATTGTTGGCGTCCAGATAGCTCAGCGCGCGTTGCACCGCCTGGAGCGCGGTTAGTTCATTGGTGGTGATGAGCAGGATCTCGTCGGCAAGCTGGGCCTGGGAAAGATTCCAATCGCCATACACGCTGCCGGCGTCCAGCACTACCAGGTCGTAACTGCCGCGCGCGTATTCTATGATGGCCGTGGCGTCGGCGAGGTCGCTCACGCCTTCCGTCATTATTTCCGGTGACAGCAGAACATCCACACCCTGCCGGCTGGTGACCACGGTCCGCCAAAGATCGGAATCCAGCTCGCCGGAGCGCGCCAGAGCGTCCATGAAACTGTAATTCGACTTGATCTTCAAAAGGAAGGACAGGGTTCCGGCCAGCGGGTCGAGATCGGCCAGCAGGATACGCTTGTCCCCCAGACGTTTTAGTTGATAGGCAAGATTACTGGCGATGGTCGAGGCGCCGCATCCGCCCTTCGCCGGCATGATGCAGTAGACTTTGCCGGGACTCTTCACGCGGCCGGGCTGCAGCCGCGAAATTTTCTGAAGAGCGGCTTCCAGATGCTCGCCGGTGAAAGGCGGGATCAGAAAATCGCTGGCGCCCTGACGCAGGCAACGCAGCACCAGCGCCGGGTCATTGCTTGGAAGCACCACAATGATCGGCAGCTTCGGGTCCACCCTTAGCAACTCCGGAATGACAGCGAAGGATCGTTCCTGGGGTTCGCCCACCTCCAGGAAGCAGAGATTTGGACCCTGGGTGGCGAAGACTTCCGCAATCTGGTGCCGGGTGGGAAAAATGGTCAGCTCATGGCTGGCGAAATTTGGCAGATGGCGGCTCAGCAACGGGACTAAGTCATGAATAATGTTGGTGTTAGGACAAATGAATAACCCTTTCCATCTACCTTTTAGTTTTGAGATTTCGGGCTGGGCCATTGGCGCTGGACGGACTTCTCCCGTCAGTCTTCCTAACGATCAAATCGGCTGCACACGATCATAACATGAGAGCCTTTGCCTCCTCCGTCAACTAAAGCTCCGAACGCCCTCGTCGATAAGCATTTCACGCCAGGAAATGGCGCGGGCTTGTAAGAAGAAAAGATGACCGACAACTACCAGAAAAAAACCGTCGCAATCTGCGACACCCAGCCAATCACGGCTGAAGGGCTACGAAGCCTGCTCGATTCCAGTCCCGATCTCGAGTTCAAACAATCGCTGGCGTCGCTGGAGTCGGCGAGTTCGTTTCTCGAGGCCCAGTCTTGCGATATCGCCATACTCGACAAGGGTTTTGGCATGCGCGCCGTACTGGACTGGATCCATGACCTGAAATTGGGCGATGCCGCGCCAACCCTGGTTGTTTGGGGCGTGTCGATGACCGAGGCCGAAGCGCTGCGGCTGTTGCAAGCGGGCGCGCGCGGCATTGTTCGGAAGACTGCCGAAATAGCGAACCTGCTGGCGTGCCTCCGCACCGTGGCGAGCGGCCGTAGCTGGATGGAGGACTGCGTATTTCGCGATTCGATGCGTCCGAACCGGCATCCGCGCTCCGAGTTAACCCCCCGGGAACACCAGGTCCTGGAGCTGGTCGAACAAGGGTCTAAGAACAAGGAAATCGCGCTGGAACTAGGGATTCGCCCCGGAACAGTAAAGATTCACTTGAAGCATATTTTCGAGAAAACCGGCGTCCGCGGACGCTACGGCCTGGCGATCAGCGGCTTGCGGGAAAAAGGCATCGTTTCGATCGCGTCCTAGCGCGTGGCGCGCCCTTCCGTGGACGGAGGCACTAAGCCTTTCAAACGCATGTAGACGGACATAGTGCCATACATCTCGTTGTCGTGCGAAACCATTCTCCACAGTGCTCCCTGCTTAGAGATTTGAGCGCGGACCACGGTAATCGTTTGCGGCCCAGTACCGTCCGTAAGGGCGTCAAAAGCTTTGTCGCACTCGGCGAAGGAATCCTTCAGCGCCGCTACGATGTCGGCCTTGGCGGTTTTGGATGATGCGTCACCGGTCTTCGCCGCTCCGTTGATAGTTGAGCAGGTCCGTAGATTCGAATCGGCCACATGCCCCAGTAACTGGCCAAAGGGCCGGACTTCGGGAGTTGCCTTGAAAGCATAATCCGCTTCCGATACCTTGTCGGCGGCCTTCAAAATGTTGTTCTTGATCCTGGTGTAGGATGCCTCAACATCGGTGCGGAATAGATTGTCGTTTTGGGCAAGCGCGCAGCCGCACGCCATAGCAGCGCCGAGCGTCAATACGAAATAGCGATTCATGGATAATCTCCTTGTATGTAAGTCTAACGTTGCGTGGATGGACGCTTGGCGCCTGCGCCCTCCGGTGAAGCACTCGGATGAACCTTGACGCCCTCCTGAACGGAGTCGTTCGGGTTTACGATCACCTTCTGCCCTTCCGTCAGGCCCGAGAGCACCTCAATGCGATCGCCGAAGTCGCGGCCCACCGCGATTCGCTGAAAATGGACGATGTTCTCCGGGCCCAAGACCGCCACCAGTGTACCCTCCGGCCGCACCACCAGCGTGTCGCTGGGCATGAGCAGCGGCGGATCCTTACGCGGAAGATTGAGGTCCACCTGCGCATACATGCCCGGCATTAGTTTCCCGTTGGGATTCGCCACGTGAATCTCCACCAGCAATGTACGGGTGGCGGGATCGAGCGAATTCGCCGTCCTCGCCACGCTGCCCGGGAATTTTCGCTCCGGTAAATCGGACGTGCTCAACATCGCGGTCTGACCCACGTGCACGTCGGACGCGCTGGATTGCGGCACATTCACATAAGTCCGCAGAGGATTGGTTTGCGCAATTCGAAACAGCAGCGTGTTGCCCGAATTCACCAGCGCCCCGACGTCGACATTGCGCAGCGTGATGACGCCCGCGAAAGGCGCTTTCACCTTCAGGTAACTCTTCAGGTCGGTGACGCGATCTACGTTCGCCTGGGCCACATCCACACTGCTCCTGGCCGCGGCCGCCGCCCGGTCGAGCGCTCGAACATTCGCCATCTGCGATTGATATTGACCCTGGTACAGGTCGTTCTCCTGCTTCGACGCGATTCCTTCGCGGACCAGATTGCTCCATCGTCCCGCCGTGACTTTCGCGACCGACTCGTTCACCTTGCCTTGCTCGAGCGCCGCTGTAGCGCGTTCCAGATCGGCGCGGGACTGCTGAAGAGAAGCCTGCGCCTGGCGGACCTGTTGGTCCAGATCGGGCGCCTCGATTTCCGCCAGAAGCTGGCCGGCCGCAACGCGGTCGCCGATGTCCACGTAGCGTTTATTGACGAAGCCTTCCGCCCGCGCCAGAACCGGCGCTTCGGTCACAGCCTGAATGTTTCCCGGCAATACCAGGTTGCCGGTCACCGCGGCGCGCGTGACGGGCACAAAGCTCACTTCGGGCAGCGCTTCCTTTTGCGTGTCCGCCTCGGCAACCAGTTGCAGTTGGCGGCGGTGGCGCGGCAGGTAGCCAATCACGAAAGCTCCAATCAGGATGATTACCGCCAGCAAGACCAGATTGCGAACCGTGCTGTTGGATGGGCGCGCGGCTTTATGGGACTGCGCCAACTGACGTTTGAGATCGTCGATCTCCGCTCGAAGACTTTCCTCGGATCCTCGCGTCGCCGGGTTGGTTGTTTCTTCTCTCATCTCAATAGCGCTGATAGATCGGCTCGCCCTCGCGCTCCTCTTCGGCAATTTGCTTGTCGTGGTCCACCGGGGGCTGTTTACGGAGGTACGAATAAACGATGGGCACAATAAATAACGTCGTTACAGTGGCCACCAGCAAACCGCCGATGACCGCCCGTCCGAGCGGGGCATTCTGCTCGGCGCCCTCGCCCAGCCCCAGCGACATCGGCAGCATTCCCAGAATCATCGCGGACGCAGTCATTACCACCGGACGCAGCCGCGTGAAGCCAGCCGAGAGCGCCGCCGATCGCACTCCCCTGCCCTCCATGCGCTCGTCGTTCGCGAACACCACCATCAGAATGCTGTTGGCCGTGGCCACGCCGATACACATGATCGCTCCCATCAGCGATGGAACATTGAAGGTGGTCTGCGTTACGAATAACATCCAGAGAATCCCGGCCAATGCGCCCGGAAGCGCGCTCAAAATGATGAAGGGGTCCACCCAGGATTGAAAGTTTACCGCCATCAACAGGTATACCAAAATGACCGCCGCGATCAAGCCCAAGCCCAGGCGGCGGAAGGAAGTTTGCATCGTCGCGGCCTGCCCACGCAGCGTCAACGTCGTTGCTCTTGGAACCTTCGTGCCGTTCATGATTTCCTGAACTTGCGAAACCACACCGCCGAGATCGCGCCGGTCCACGTTGGCGTACACATCGAAAACCGGTTGCACGTTGTAGTGATTTACGATTTCGGTGGCCACGCCGTGATCGATGGTGGCCAAATTCGAGAGCAATTGCGTCTGGGACGGCAGCGATCCGGGATTCCCATATGCGGCGGATGCTTGATTCGGCGCGGTTCCGACGGATGCATTTCCAGCGGTCGTATTCGACGCCACTACATTGGTTGCAGCCGAAATCGGCGTGCGCATCAGCGCGTCCACCGAATCCATTTTGTATTGCGGGGTCTGCACCAATACCTGATAGTTCACTCCATTGCCCCAGTTCAACCACTGGTTCGGCGCCAATTGTGCGCTGCCACTCAGCGAGATCAACAGACTGCTGGCGACGTCGCGCTGGGTCAGGCCGAGTTGCCCGGCCTTGGTGCGATCGACGTTGATCCGCAATTCCGGCGCGTCCAGCACCTGATGAATGTGCACGTCGGCCGCGCCGGGAATGCGTGCGATGCGCGCCTGAAGCTGCTGCGCAATCTTGTAATTTGGCGCCGCGTCGCGGCCCGTCACCTGCACATCAATCGGCGCCGGCAGGCCGAAGTTCAGAATCTGGTTGGTGATATTTGCCGCTTCAAAGAAAATCACGGTATCGGGGAATTTTTCGTGCAGGCGCTTGCGCAGCCAATCGGTGTACAACGCGGTCGACGTGTGCTCGGGCTTGAGTGAAACCAGAATGTCGCCGTCACTGGTACCAATGGACGGATTGTCACCGAATCCGAGATTGAAACCGCCGTTGGGAAGGCCTATGTTATCGAGGATCGTGTCCAGCTCATTGCCGGCAATCACGCTGCGGATCTCATTCTCAATTTCCCCGAAAAGCATCTCGGTTTTCTCGATGCGTGTGCCGGCGGGGGCCCGGGCATGCAGCCGGATCTGGCCGGAATCCACTGTTGGAAAGAAATCGCTGCCTACCAGGTACCCAAGCCGAGCGATCCCACGGAAAAAATCAAGAACCCGGCCAACACAATTCCGCGATGATCCAGCGACCAGTCCAGCAGCCCGGTATATTTCGTGCGAAAGCGTTCGAAACGCCGATTGAATGCAAAGTGAATCCGCCAAATAATGCTGTGGCGGCCGCCGGATTCGCTCTCGCCGTGCTCGCCCAGCCGGTACATGTCCACTTCCTGCTTGAGCAGGTAATGAACCATGGTCGGAATCAGCGTGCGGGAAAGCATGTACGACGCCAGCATGGCGAACACCACGGCCATGGCTAACGGAGTGAACAAATATTTGGCGGCGCCAGTGAGCAACAGCACCGGCACGAACACGATACAAATGGCCAGCGTGGAAACGAACGCAGGTACGGCGATTTGCATGGCGCCGTCCAGCACCGCGCGCACCAACGGCTTCTTCATCGAAAGATTGCGGTGCGTGTTTTCGATTTCAACCGTCGCGTCATCCACCAGGATGCCGACCGCGAGCGCCAGGCCGCCCAGCGTCATCACATTGATGGTCTGGCCGAGCATGTTCAAAATAATCAGGGACGTCAGGATCGAGAGCGGAATGGAGATGCAGACGATTACTGTGCTGCGCCAGCTTCCCAGGAACAGCAGGATCATCAGCCCGGTGAGAATGGCCGCACTGATAGCCTCCTTCAGGACGCCGCCTATTGCCGTGCGCACAAACCGCGACTGATCGAAAAGTTGCCGCACCTGAATTTCCGGCGGCAGTCCCGCCAGAATTTTCACCAGCGCGGCCTTTACCGAATTGACTATGTCCAGCGTGGATGCCTGACCGTTCCGCAGCACCGTGAGCAGCGCGCCCCGCGTCCCGTTGGTCCGAACAACATTAGTCTGCACCGCAAAACCGTCGCGCACATTCGCCACGTCCTTCAAGTAGACCGTCGCGCCATTCACTGTCTTGATCGGCAGGTTGTTCATCTCGGCGAGCACTTCAGGACTGCTGTTGAGCTTCACCTGATATTCCCGGTCGCCGATCTTCACGTTCCCGGCGGGCAGAATGAGATTTTGCAAATTGAGCGCGTTGGAAACATCGACCGCCGAGAGCTGTTTCGCATACAGGGCTTCCGGATCGAGATCCACCACGATCTGGCGCATCTTGCCGCCATAGGGCAGTGGAACCGCTGCGCCCTGAACCGTGGCCAGCGGCGTACGGATATAGTTCTGACCGATGTCGAAGAGTTGCTGCTCGCTAATGGTTTTGCTCTCGAGGCCGAGTTGCAAGACCGGGACGCTGGATGCGTCGTACTTCAGAATATTCGGCGGAAAGATTCCTGGCGGCATTCCCCGCAGAATCGAATTCGCGATGGCCGAGATCTGCGCCATCGCCATGTCCACTCGAACCTTGGGCTGGAAATAGACGCGGACGACGGCGACACCGTAATAGGATTGCGACTCAATGTGCTCGATATCGTTGACCGTCGTGGTCATGGCTCGCTCGAAGATGGTCACGATGCGTTTTTCCATCTCTTCGGGCGGAATGCCGCTGTAAGACCATACGACGCTGACCACGGGAATGTCGATATACGGGAAAATATCGACCGGCATGGTGACGATTGCCGCGCCGCCCAGCAGCAGAATCGCGAGCGACATCACCACAAAAGTGTAGGGACGGCGGAGAGCTAGGCGAACGATCCACATTGCAGCTAAGACCCCTAAGGTAACGCAGCCGGAAAGCTATACGAATGTAGAGATGAAGAATGGACCGCCGAGGTTACCCGGCGTTTAGGGCGGTGGCGCCGGCAAGTTTGAATCCGATGCGGCGTTTGGGCGTCTCCGGCGGGCGCTTTATGTCTTCGATCTCTTCGGCCAGGATCGTTATTACCGAAGCGTGCTGTTTCTGGTTGATTTCGAGCTTGCCGATGCGCGTGGCGAGGTGCTTGTGGGTAGCCAGCATATCCCGGAGCCTTACAAATGCCCGGACAATCAAGATGTTCATTTGCACCGCGCGGTCGCTGCTGAGTACGGAAGATAGCATCGCCACGCCGTGCTCGGTGAAGGCAAACGGCATGTAGCGGCGGCCGCCCCAACTTGAGATTGCATTTTGCAATCTCAAGTTTTCGAACTCTTCCCTGGTTAACTGAAACATGAAGTCGTCCGGGAATCTGGTGGGATTGCGCCGGACGGCCAGATTCAAATTGCCGGTTGAAACCTGATACAGCTCGGCCAGGTCCGCGTCGAACATTACCTTCTGACCCCGCATCAGGTAAATTCGCTGTTGGATGGTTTCGACCGGGATGGCCAGATCTTGTTTTTGTCTCAAGTAGCCTAGTGCGTTTACGGTGAAAGTTATCGCACGAAAAGTTTGGATGGCTGGTAATCTGGTTTCAGAATCTATGAAACTTCCACGTCGAATGTTTATTCTCCTCGCCTGCGTCAGCCTGGCTCTGTTCGCTGCCTCGGACCATGCCGGCAAACTCACCGGCCTTGACAAATATGTCCAGGCGGCGGACCCGAATTACCGCTACGAGCTCGTCAAGACAATTCCCGGCGAAGGCTATACAACTTACGTTCTCGACATGACTTCACAGGCCTGGCGCAGCGCCGCCGAAGTCGACCGCCCGATCTGGAAGCACTGGCTCACCATCATCCGTCCGCATCAATTGAACGGGACTACTGGTTTTCTGTTTATCACCGGCGGATCGAATAAGGACAAAGCGCCCGACAAGCCGAGCCCGCAAAATGTGGACACGGCCCTGACTTCGCATACGGTGGTCGCTGAGCTTCGCGGCGTTCCTAACGAGCCGCTGCTGTTTACCGGCGAAACGAAAGAGCGGACCGAAGATCAGATCATCGCCTACACCTGGGTAAAGTACATGAAGACCGGCGACGAAACATGGCCGCTGCACATCCCGATGACCAAGGCTGCTGTTCGCGCGATGGATACCGTGACCGCCTTCTGCGCCACGCCCGCGGGCGGCGGCGTAAAGGTCGAGAAATTCGCGGTGGCCGGCGGATCCAAGCGCGGCTGGACAACCTGGACCACTGCCGCCGCCGACAAGCGCGTAGTGGCTATCATACCCATGGTCATCGATCTGCTCAATAGCGTAAAGTCTTTCGAGCATCACTTCCGGGCCTACGGATTCTATTCGCCGGCCGTCAAGGATTACGAAAATATGGGCATCATGAAAGTCTCCAACACTTCGCAATACGCCGCGCTGATGCGCCTGGAAGAACCGTACAGTTACCGCGACCGCTACACCATGCCGAAGCTGGTGATGAACTCGGCCGGCGATCAATACTTTCTTCCGGATTCCTCGCAGTATTATTTCGACGATCTTCCCGGTGAGAAATACCTGCGTTATGTGCCGAACACCAACCACTCGCTGGGCAACTCCGACGCGCGCGAAAGCCTGATCGCCTTCTACGATGCAGTGCTGCGCGGTCAGCCGCGACCCAAATTCTTTTGGAAGTTTGAAAAGAACGGCGACATCCGGATGACCAGCGTCGATAAGCCCACCGAAGTGAAATTGTGGGCCGCCAACAATCCCGAACATCGCGACTTCCGCCTGATGACCATCGGCCCCGTCTACAAAAGCACCCTACTGGCATCCAAAGGCGACAACGTGTACATCGCGCACGTCGATAAACCGGAGAAAGGCTACACCGCGTATTTTGTCGAGATGACTTATCCCAGCGGCGGCAAGTATCCTTTCAAATTCACGACTGGCGTGCGCGTCACTCCGGATACGTTGCCGTTCCCCGCGCCGAAACCGTCCGGCAAAATCGGCGACCTTCCGTAGTTCGTGGCAACATCTAAGGCTGAAATGTGACTGGTGGTTTCGGACGTCCATCCACGGAAAGAGTGAAGACGTCCGGCCGCGCGTAGTGCCCCACTACATCGAAATCGAATTTACCGCGAGCGATCTCATCTAGATCGAGTTCAGCGGTGAGGATGCCTTCGCGCCCGCGCAATGGACCCGCCAGTATTTCACCTAAAGGCGACACGATCACGCTGCCCCCGTTGATCAAGACGGTATCCGCGGCTTCACCCTGGATCGGATGATACGCATCCGGACAATCGGAACGCACCAGATACTGGCACGCGCTTAACACAAAACATCGGCCCTCAAGTGCGATATGCTGCATACTCGCCCGCCACGTTTCACGGTCATCCACCGTAGGTGCGCACCACAGATTCACTCCCTTGGCATACATGGCGTTGCGGAACAGCGGCATGTAATTTTCCCAGCAGATCGCCATGCCCACGGTTCCGAACTCAGTACGGATGGCAGGCATGGTCGAGCCATCGCCGAAGCCCCAGACCAAACGCTCCATGGCGGTGGGCATCA
>DATDHK010000248.1:0-9076 GCA_036521635.1 Bryobacteraceae bacterium
GTGTGGAGCTTCACTGTCAGCAACACCGGACCGGGAGCCGCGAACACTGCCCTGATGTCCAGCTTTACGCTGGCGCAGAGCGGCGGTACGGCTTGTTCGTCGCCGCCGGCAGTGTCGAGCGCGAGCGTCAACGGCGGAAACGCTCAGAGCTTTCCGAACGTGCAGTTGGGCAACATGGCCCCGGCCAGCTCGATTCCGGTGAACGTGACGATTGACTTCTCGACGTGCACCAGCGCCTCCCGATTCACGCTAACGATCGGGTTGTCGGCGAATGCGGGAGCGGCAACGGCGAGCGTACAGCGGTTCAACCAGTTCCCGTAAACTGCACAACCGAGCCGCGACCATAGGGAGCGGTTATCAGCGCGCTTAATTATGCGGACCAAGCTTTCGTAGATTCTCGTCGCGCAGCCCCACTAGAAGCAACCGGCCGCCGTTGTCCACGCGCGCTTCGCCATAGCGGGCCCCGAGGTAATATCGTTGGCCGCCTTCCTGAAAGAAAAATGCGTTGGTTCCGAATTTGACTTGACGGTCGCGCACGCGGTAGAAAAGCTTTACCTCGTCCGCGGCGAGAGGAGTTCCGTTGTCAATCCGCCGGAACGTCGCCACTCCACGAGGGTCAAGTGCCGCCACGACGTGGCCGTCGCGAACATTGCCGTCGAGTGGAGTGGTTCAAAGTACGTTGCCGAAAGATTGACTAGGCCGATCCACATTAGCCACAAAGGAGCTAAGCGCGCGGCGATGGCCCAGGGCAAAATCAGCGCCGCCCAAAAAGCGAATAATTCATAGGTATCGGCGCCGGTTTGGTAAGTCTGCCCGAGCAAGGCCAGCAGCGCTCCGGTCAGCAGCGCGGCCCCGCAGAGCGCCGCTTTACCGGCCAGCCGCTCGGTTCCCAAGCGCCACGCGGCGATGAGGGCGGCGGCGAAGACCGTTTCGGCCAACGCAAACTTTCCGAAGCGGTGCAGCGATCGCCAGTTGTAAGCGAAAAAAAAGATGACGCCGGCGGCAACCAGGACGCTGCCGGTCCACAGCAGCAGTGTCTGTAGAAAGGTGCGCCAATCCGAAAGCTGAGGAGTGAGGCCGCCAATCTCCAGGGCGCGGGGAGCGTCGCTGGGCTTCAAACGTCCGGTCGCGGCCCAATTGAGAATTTCATCGCGAAGCTGGGACATGGCGGTAAAGGCGACTGTGCCATGCTATCAGAATCCGGCGTTGGAGTCAGGCTTTTTTGGCGCGGCCTTTTTTCTTCACTGGCTCGGCCGCCGGTGCTGCGCCGTCCACCACTTCAGGAGCCGCGGCAGTTTCTTCCAAGCCCACGGGCGTTGCGGCCGCCAGCACTTCCTTGAACAGCTCCATCTTCTTCAATTCTTTTTTAGTCGGAGGAGCTATCTCGTGCCGATAGTCGTGATCGTGATAGCACGTCCGGCAGCGCACCTTCGCCGGTTCCGAGTTAACCAGGGAAACGATAGCGTGATTGGTGATGCGGCGGCACTTGATGCAGTGATCGTCGATGATGTCGCCTAGACGATGGTCTGACATGTCTGAAAAATCTGCGATCTCGGCTGAGTATATCAGAATTGGAAAGCCGCGAAGCCGAGGATGGCCGCGCCCAGCATCACCCAAAACGTGTCGACGCGCGTGAAGGCGATCAGCGCGAAACTCAAGACGGCAATTCCGATGGAGAGCGGTCCGTGGATGGCGTCCTGAGCAAGCGGCACGGAGGCGGAAAGCAGCAGGCCCGCGCCGGCCATCAGCACCGCGCGCGTCAGGGATTTCGCTCGGGCGTGTTCGGCGCGCTTTCCAATAAAGAGAAGGATAGGAATCACCAGGAACGCCGGCGTGATCATGGCCAGCCAGCCCGCGCAAGCGCCCGGAATCCCGGCCACGGAATATCCGACGCTGACGACGTAGAGGCCCATCGGTCCAGGTCCCATTTGTCCGGCGGCAACGGCGGTAGTAAGCTGCCGGTCCGTTAGAACGCGATAGCGCTCCACGAAATCGTGGCGAACCGTTGGCAGCGACGCCAATCCGCTGAACGAAGTCAATGTGGCTTTGAGCAGCAGCAAATAGAGCAGGAAGATGTTCATGCTTCAGTCCAGAAAAATCCTACAAAAGCAGCGGCGCAGATGACCGCCAATGGCGGCAGCGCGAACACGCGCGCGAGCAGGAAAGCTCCTATCGCGATGATCAGCGGTTTGAGCCATCGGCTCTTCGATAATTCCGACCTCACCAGCAGCACCGCCGCGCCCATCATCGTTCCAACCGCCGCGGCGATGATGGCTGAGATTGCGGCTCGCGCCAGCGGGTGATTGACTCCTTCGTCGTACACGCGCGTCAGCCAGATCACCAGTATCGACGAAGGAATCGTGATCGTCATCACCGCCGTGATGGCGCCGGTCAGACCCAAAATGTACCAACCCGCGGCGGCGCAAAACGCCAACAAGTTTGTGCCGGGGGTGACGCGTCCGAGTCCGAAAGCGATGGCGAACCGATCGGCGCTGAGCCAATGCCGCTGGTAAAACTCGCGTTGCAGCACTGCGATGGTTGGATTACCGCCGCCGAAGGTGGTGTTGCCGACGCGAAAGAATAACCAGGCGACATCCCGGAGTCGAGGTCGAGTCATCGCAGCCAATGTAGCAGCATTCTCTACAATGGTTATTTGATACGAATCTGGCCGATTGTCGCGCTGTGCGCTTCCGCTCTCGCGGGCACGCCCGAGCAACGGTTAACCATCGTCTACGACAACACCTCCGTGCGTCCCGACCTGAGGACCGATTGGGGTTTCAGCGTGCTGGCCGACGTCCGGGGCCAGCGCGTTCTGTTCGACGTGGGCAGCAAGCCCGATATTTTCCTCGGCAATCTCAAGCAGCTCGGCATCGAAAAAAGCTCCATACAATCCACAATCATTTCGCATGAACACGCCAGTCATGCGGGCGGAATCTATAAAGTGCTTCCGGCGGGCCTGATCTATTTTCTCGATAGTTTTTCGAAAAAATACCCGGAGGCGGATGCGGTGGGACTGGAGGCGCGGCGGAGTAATGCGCCCGCTCAACTCGGGCCGGGAATTTATTCCACCGGTGAAATAGCGGGGTCGCCGCCGGAGCAGGCGCTGGTGATCGAAACTCCCAAAGGACTGGTAATGCTGGTGAGCTGCGCCCATCCGGGAATCGCGAAGATGGTGGAAATGGTGGAGAAGCAACGCAACGCCAAAAGCATCCGGATGATTGTTGGCGGGTTGCACATGTACGAACAGAGCGAGCGGCAGATTCGGCCGGTGGCAGCACAGCTTCAAAAGCTGAACGTGCAATCGGTGGTGCTGGGCCACTGCACCGGCGATCTGGCGATGCGAATTTTCCGCGAGGCGTACGGCGATCGTTTTGCGGCCGCCGGCGCAGGGAAGCGGATTCCGCTGGAATAGCGGGCGGAGAGTGCTACAATTCGCTTCCGGGAAAAAAATCGATTTATGAAAATACTCCTCAATCTATTGGGCCTGAGCGCCGCCGCGCTGGCTTCCGTGACCGCAGTGTGCGCTCAAGCGCCCACCGTGGACACGCTGAAACAGGTTCTCAATCAGAAACTCCAAAAGCTGCGGCCGGATGGCTCGACCGAGCGCAATGTTTTGTTCCAGGAAGTGCGCGCCGGTAACGCGTCGGGCGGCGATTATCCTTTTCAGGTCACGGCGTTGGTTCGCGACTACGGCCCTGGATATCCGGCCAACCGTTTTTACGGCGAGACGTGCGTAGGCCGCATGGACAAGCGCGTCTTCCGCATGTCGCGGGACGATTTTGGGCAATGGCAAGTGGAGGGCGCCATGACCATCACCCACGGCCCCGACCTTCAATGCAAACCGAACCCGTCGGCGGGCGTCTCCAGCATTCCGCTTGCGAGTTTGCAGGGCGTGCCCGCCCCGGCCGGTACGCCGCCGCCTGCGCCCGCGCCGCCGGCAGGGCAAGGTTCGTCCGCGCTCGCTACCGGAGAATATGCATGTTATGGAAGCGGCGGCAGGCTGCTGATAGGCCTGGGATTCAAGGTTGTGTCAAATGGAAAATATACAGACCTCGACCATAAAAGCACCGGCGCCTTCACTGTTCAAGGCGGCACAATTACCTTTCACGGAGGCCACCTGGACGGGCAAACCGGCCGGAATTTGCGCGGCAACAAATTTGTTTTGGGTTCGATGGTAAGCTGCGAACCGTTCCATTAAGTGAGCAACTGCGGCCTCACTTTTCCTTTGCCGTCCCTGGTGACATAGACCGGACGCTTCTCCACCACATACGCCAAGTCCGGTGGAATTCCCATGGCCCGGTAAACCGTGGCGTGCAGATCTTCGATCGTTATCGGATTCTCGATGGTGCGGCAGGGGCGCTCTTCGGCGGTTTTTCCATACAGGAAACCCTTCTTGAATCCGCCGCCGAAAAGCAGCACGCTTCCGGCATCGGTGAAATGCCGATGCATTCCAAAATGTTTCGGCTCGCTCAGCGTGTCGGGCACCTTCACCTGGTCCTTCACCGGTTTGTCCGGCTTACCTTCCTGAACCATATCGCGGCCGAATTCGCTGGCCAGCAGGATGACGGTGCGGTCCAGAAGTCCACGGGCTTCCAGGTCGCGGACGAGTTGCGCGACAGGAGCATCGATCTGCTTCTTCATTCCCACCACGCGCTGATGTCCGTTCTCATGCGTGTCCCAATTCTTGAATGGGATGTATTCGGTGGTTACCTCGATGAATCGCGCGCCCGCTTCGGTAAGACGGCGCGCCAGCAAACAACCCAGTCCGAAGGGCCCGGTGTTGTAGGTGTCGTAACTGGCTTTCGGTTCAAGCGAGAGATCGAAAGCCTTGGCCGACGGAGAATTGAGCAGGCGGTGCGCGGCATCCACCGATCGCCGCAGCGAATCGCGCTGATATTCGCTTCCGAACTGCTGAATCGGACTCTGAGCCGCCAGCTTTTGGAACATTTCGTATCTGCGCGCAAAACGCGTTTCGCCCAGTTCAGCCGATGGATGAACGCTCGCCCCTGCGTCCAGCGGATTCGTTATTAAGAACGGTCCGTATTCGGATCCCAGAAATCCCGCGGTATGGAACGCCTTCACGGCCGCGCTCTCGCCGCCGATTTCCAGATTCTGCCCGATGTCGATGAACGCGGGCACGTCCGGATTCTTGGGCCCCAGTGTTTTGGAGATGACGGCGCCGATGTGCGGCATGGCCACGGTCTGCGGCGGCGCATATCCGGTGTGCCAATGATATTGGTGCCGCGAGTGCAGAATGAAACCGAGGTCGGCCGCCTGATAAGAACGGATCAACGTGCCGCGGTCCATCACGGCCGCGATGCGTTCCAGTCCTTCCGAAATCTTGATGTTGTCCACCGCGGTGTCGATCGGCCTGAAAGTGCTGAGCACATCGTTGGCCTTCATGCCGGATTCAAACTCCGCGGGCCGCTTCGGATCGAACGTCTCGGTATGCGCCATGCCGCCCGCCATCCACAGCACGATGAGCGTGTCGGCGGTGGGCTTGGGACGTTCCGTTCCCGCGAAGAGCGCTTGTGGACGAGCGCCCGCGAGTGCGGCAAGAGTAGCCGATGCGGAAGCGTTCAGAAATCCACGGCGGCTCACTACCGCCGCTAATGCCCGTTGCTCATCGAAGTTCATAACGGTTGCCTCAATAAATCAACTGAAATTCCGGCTGCATCGCGATCGACCACAGCAGATCGGCCAGGCCGTCCGCATTGATTTTGCCGCCGGTTTCCGCCAACGCCGCGGCAGCCAACCTGCGTTCATTGGCGGAAGGCGCGCGGCCCAGCATGTACCGAAACAGAGTGGACACTAATTGTTCTTTCGCTAATATGCGTGGAAGCGGCACGGGCGTCCCCGGAACCAAGCGAACCAATCGCTCGGGGTCCGGCTTATCCTTAAAAACGAAGAACCGGACGCCAGGTGAAATATCGTCCTTGCGGCAAGCATCGTCCAGTCCGACTGTAGCCCGCAGCCTTGTAAAACCCGCGCCGCTGATATCGTAAATCAATTCCGACGGCAGAGTTGTGCGCAGCGCGTCCGCATGTGTACGCTCGTCCAGCGTAACCGGACCCTTCGTAAATTGGCCGCTCTTCGGTTGAAGGGCGCTGAGCGGCGTCTCGCCCTTCGCGCCAATGAGCACTGCATCCATCCACGCGGGCAGCGCGCGCTCCGGCGAATAAGATCCCTGATCCGTAGTCAACAGCCGAAGCTCGCGCACCTCGCCGATATCGATGTCCACCGCCACGGGTTTAGACGACACCCGGCCGCTGTCAAAAAGATTCGGCGGCGCGGGCGGCAGTTGATCCAGCATGCGTTTTGCACCGCGCGCCAGATTGTGCCGGAGCGTTTCACCATTCACCAACTCGAGTTCCTGAAGCGTGGTTGCATCCTGGTCGCGCTCCGTGTAAACCTGATCGCGGATCGGCCGGCCCAGGCCGCGCGTCAACGGGCTGGCGGGCATTCGCCATTGCCGGGAATAGACGCCGCGCTTGTTTTGCACGTAAACGGGCCATTCGCCGGTGACGGCGCTCAACGCGTCGGCAAACTCTTCGGCCGTCATTCGCCGCACTTCCGGACCTTGAAAAACGTAATCCTTGATTTCCTTCGCCGGGCGATGCACCGCCGGAAGCTGGTACGCGCGCGACGTCATGATAGTCGCGATCAGATGTTTCAGGTCGTAGCCGTGCTCCACGAAATCCGCCGCCAGCCAATCCAACAGCTCCGGACTCCAGGGTTCGCCATCCATATCGTCGACATCCGCCACCAGACCGCGCCCCAGCAGCCGGGCCCAAACGCGATTAACGATAGTTCGCGGCATTCGGCCGTTACGGGTTTCCGTGAACATGAGCGCCACGGCCGCCTTGCGTGCGACCGGCGTAGTAAGCGGCTCTGAAGTCCCCAACTCGGAATAGAGAAACTTAGCCGAGGTAAACTGGCCGGTCTTGTTGTCGCAGCGCACCAGCTCCAATTGCTCGTCGTCGGCGAAGAAGGCGGCCAGGGCGTACGCGTCCTTCAACTTCCACTTGCCGATGAAGCTGTCATGGCAGGAATTGCACTTCAGATTGACGCCGAGAAACACCTGCGCGCTGTTCTGCGCGGCCTGCATCAGCGGCGTCTGGCTGGCGTTGATGTCGCCGCGCCAATTCACGCCCAGGAGAAATCCGTCCGGATCGCCACGCTGCGCCGGGTTGAGCAGCTTCGACACAAACCGGTCATACGGCATGTTGCCGGCCAGCGCTTGAGTAAGCCAGGGCGTGATGCTCTTGCGCGTTCCGGCGTAGTTCACGCCTTCGTCGTTACGCAACAGGTCGTTCCAAAAGCTGATCCAGTGTTCCGCATAATTGCCGTTGTTGCCGAGCAGAGTTTCCACTAAATGCGTACGCTTGGCGGTGTCCGGACTGTTGACGAATGCGGTCAACTGCTCCGGCGACGGAAGCAGGCCCCAAATGTCGAGATAGGCGCGGCGGGCGAACAGGCGGTCTGAAACCGCGGCCTGCATCGCCAGACCGTGCGTCTGCAAATAAGCATTGAGGAAGCGGTCCACCGGCTGTTGCGAAGTTCCTGGCGGGATGCCGGGTTTGTGCAATTCGAGCGCAGCGATCCAAGGCGTTCGAGCTGCGGGACCCTGCGCGGTTTCGCGCGCGCCGCCATCGATCCAGTTCCGAATGGTCGCAATTTCCGCGGCATTGAGCCTTGGTCCGGTGGGCGGCATGGGCGACGTTATGGCGGAGACGCGTTTCACAATGAGGCTCTCGGCGCTGCGGCCGGGCAGTATCACCGGACCACTTCGTCCGCCTTTGAGCGCTTCAGCGTAATCGCGCAGCGACAAGCCGCCGGACCGTTTGTCGCCTCCATGGCATTTGAAGCAATGCCCGGCGAGAATCGGATGGACGTCGCGCGTGAAGTCAACGTCGGCCGCAGCGGCCAGTGAGCTGATCGCAAGAAAGAGCCACGCCCGCTTCATGTCTAATTATTTTATCTCCGGCCGAACAGCCACATGATAAACGAAAGCACCACGCTCAGGAGCAAGCACGTCACCAACGGAAAATAGAACGCCGAATTCTTCCCGCGAATGACAATGTCGCCCGGCAAGCGTCCAATCCGCAACGGCAGTTTCTCGCCGAGTGAAACGATTACGCCGAGGATCAACACGATTAGCCCGATCGCGATCAGTATCCGGCCGATGCTCATACTTTCAGGTTACCCCGGTACTAAGGATGCAGAATCGCCGTTGCGGGATGACGCAGCGAATCCCATGAACGAACATTTCCGTTCGAAATGTATTCCCGAACTCAAAGAATTCACAGCACTGCACGCTGGCACTTCAGTTGCTCGTCCGACCGGTCGGGAAAGGAATCTATGCCAAGAGTCGAACGCATTCGTGAAGTATTAGCCGGCCCCTTGAGCCCTTCGTACGTCGAGAAAAAAACCGGAGAGGGCTGGAAACCAGTGGCCGTCGTTTGGGAGCGGGAAGTGGAAGGCGCGGCGCCCGAGCCTGCCAACATTACCGAACCCGTGCCCTACGGCCTGAAGATCTCCGAAGACTGCTTGCGGCTTGAACAGGATATTGTCGAAAAGGAAGCCCTGGTGGTCATGCTCGAAATGATTATCCAGGAAAAGTCGCTTGTCGAAATCGCGGAGGCACTCAACGCCCGCGGATTCACCACACGCCACAACGCCAAATGGACGCCGGGCAGCGTCTTCGACATGCTGCCGCGCCTGATAGAAGTCGGCCCGCGGGTATTCACCAGCGAAGAGTGGGTGGTCCGACGGGGCCGGCTCATGAACGTGGTCTAGAGACCAATAATACTTTCATAGAACGCCGCGAGCCGCTGGCGATATTGCGGACCTGCCTTCTCGACGATATCGTTATGGCCCGCCCCTTCGACGATCCAGAATGTCTTCGGCCCTTGCGCCGCCGCGAATAGCCGCCGACCGAATCGCAACGAGACGATTTCGTAGCGATCGCCGTGCAGGAACAGTTTCGGCGCCAGTATCCAACGAATCTTCGAGAGTGAATTGTAACTGTGCACCAGCAGCGGACCTAAGAGCGGAATTATCGTTCCCGCAATCT
>DATDHK010000249.1:0-5678 GCA_036521635.1 Bryobacteraceae bacterium
ATGTGGCGCAGGTTGGTAACCTGCGGCCGATTGAAAATCGGCCTGTTAAATCACTTCTTGCCCTGTGCCTTATTCTCCAGACCCTGCACGCCGAAACCCCTATGGAGCGCGGCAAGCGAATAGTAAACGAATGCCTGGACGCCCTGGGTGGCGACCGCTTTCAACACGTGGAAAATCGCGAGCAATCCGGCCGTGCCTACTCCTTCTATCGCGAGCAACTCACCGGCCTCAGCATCGCCAGAATCTACACGCGCTACTACGGCAACGTCACCGACACCGCCCACGAACTCGCCCAGCGGGAACGCCAAAACTTCGGCAAAAAGGAGGATTTCGGGAACCTCTTCGGCGAACAAGAAGCCTGGGACATCACCTTCCGCGGCGCGCGTCCGCTGCCGCTCGACCGCTTCGCCCGCTACAAGGAAACCACCATCCGCGATATTTTCTATATCCTGCGCGTGCGATTTCACGAGCCCGGCCTGATCTTCGAATCCCGCGGCGCGCAGGTGCTCCAGAACGCGCCGGTCGAAATCGTGGACATCACCGACGCCGACAATCGCGTCACTACCGTCTACTTTCACCAGTTCACAAAGCTGCCGCTGCGCCAGGTCTTTTACCGCCGCGATCCAGTCACCAAGTACAAAGACGAAGAGATCACCTTGTTTTCCAAGTATCGCGACACCGGCAACGGCGCACAGTGGCCGTTCGCCATCGAGCGCGAGCGGAACGGCGAAAAAGTCTTCGAGATTTTTTCGGACTCGGTGACCGTCAACAGCCCGAAAGTCCCGGACAGCCTGTTCGCGCTCCCGTCCAGCATGAAGCTTCTGAAGCCGCAGTGAGATCGTCCGGTTTGTGGTACTCTAGATGGAGCCTTTGAGATTACTAGTACGTCATTTGAACCAGCTTGAGGAGATTTTCGTAACACATCCGGTTCCCGCCTCCTTCGCGCCCTCAATCCAGACGTCGGTACTTCATCGCTAGAAAGAGACAGAGAAGAGAGAAACATGAAAGAAACAGGTACAGTGAAGTGGTTTAACGCTGGAAAAGGTTTTGGATTCATCCAGCGCGACAACGGTGAGGACGTATTCGTCCATTTTTCAGCCATCGAGGCAAGCGGTTACCGCACGTTGGACGAAGGCGCCCGTGTTACGTTTGTGGTAAAGCGAGGGCCCAAGGGATTGCAGGCGGAACAAGTCAGTTTGGCATAAGCTTTGATTTAAGTAAGGTTGGGCGGCGCTTCTGAAGAGCCGCCTTTACGGTACAGGGCGTGATCGAAATTTCCTCTTCGCGCCAATTTGAGGGTTGCTAGTTCGGAACCCGCGCGTTAGTAGTGTGTAATGCGACGGGGCTTGGCCGCTTGAAGGTGCGGCATTCATGCAGTTCCTCTATATGGGCTTCAGCCAGCAAGCCAACGTTCGCATTTTTCGTTTCCAGGGTGTAATGCCGCGAGAGCGCCCTACCCGGACTGCGAAAAATCTGGAATTTATGCTGAGCGCGGACATGGCGCTGCTGGCGCAATATCGCATTCGTGTGCAGGACGCACCCACGCTTTGCCTGCAGATCCTGGGCGCGGCTTTTACCAGCGAGGAAGATCAAGCCATTCAGTTCGCCAGCTATCTGATTACCCACGCCGACGTTTCCAAGTTCGCATCGGCCCGCAACGCACTAGAGGAATCCAAGATCGCGCGCCGCAAACATCGGCCCCCGTTCAAGCCGTCGCCGTCGTCGCAGTTGAAGTGGCCGCAGGTTAAGTAGCGCTATTCTTTCAACGCCGGTATATCCACCCACGCCCGCTTGTTCCACGACTCCAATCCCTTCTCGGCAAGCTGCACGCCCTTCGCCCCCTCCAGCAAATTCCAGCGGAATGGCGACCCGGTGACCACGTGCAGCAAAAACAATTCCCATTGCCGCTTGAACGCATTTCCAAATTCGTCCTGCTGCGGCACTTTCTGCCAGTCGTCGAAATAGTTGAGCGGATTTTCGACATCCGGATTCCACACCGGCCTCGGCGTGGCCCCGTTGGATTGAATCCAGCAATGCCGCAATCCCGCGACCGCCGAGCCATGGCTGCCGTCCACCTGGATCGTCAACAAATCGTCGCGCCGCACCCGCACGCACCAGGAAGAATTGAAGTGCGCGACGATGCCGCCCTCGAGTTCGAACGTGGCGTAGGCGGAATCTTCCGCGGTGGCGTCATAGGCCCGCCCCGCTTCATCCCAACGCTTCGGAACATGCGTTGCGCCAACGCACGAAACCGATTTCACCGCGCCGAAAAGATTGTCCAGCACATAGCGCCAGTGGCACAACATGTCCATGATGATTCCGCCGCCGTCGGCTTTGCGGTAGTTCCACGACGGGCGCTGAGCTGGAATCGTATCGCCCTCGAAGACCCAATAACCGAACTCGCCGCGCACTGAAAGTATCTTGCCGAAGAAACCAAGATCGCGAAGCGTTTTCAATTTCATCAGTCCCGGCACCCACAGCTTGTCCTGCACCACGCCGTGCCTTACTTTCGCTTTTTTCGCCAGTTCATACAGCCCAACTGCATCCGCTAAACTATCGGCGGTCGGCTTTTCGCAGTAGATATCCTTGCCCGCGGCGATCGCCTTTCGCACGCATTCCGCGCGCCGGTCCGTAGTCTGGGCATCGAAGTACACGGTGTATTGCGGGTCCGCCAGCGCCGCGTTCAGGTCCGTCGTCCACGGCAGATTGCCGCTTTCGCGCGCCAGCGCTTCCAGCTTGTTGGCATTGCGCCCCGTCAGCATCGGCCGCGGCATGATCCTGTTTCCATCCGGCGCCGCAACTCCACCTTGCGCCATGATTTCGAGAATGGATCGCCGCAGATGTTGATTCAACCCCATGCGCCCGGTGACGCCATTCATCACGATGCCCACCGAATGAACCGTTTTAGAACTCAACAATCAATCCTCCTTGCGTCCGGTATGTTGCGGCTGCGCGCCCTCCGGCAGCGGCGGCGCGTCAATACCGGCGCGTGGCAAAGTGCCATCCAGCTCCTGACGCCAATGTTCCACGTCACCCGCCGGCCCGTAGCAATAAATCATGCGCAGCGGAGTGGGGCCGGTGTTGGTCAATTGGTGAAATACGCGCGGCGGAATGGACACCGCCTGGCCCGCGCGCAACGTTGCGCACTCCTGACCGAGGCACATTTCACCGGCGCCTTCGACGATGAAATAGATCTCTTCCTGCTCCTGATTGTGCCAGGGCACCTGCCCGCCGTTGGGCTCCAGCGTCACATGCCCCATCGAAAAGTTGGACGCCTGAATCGGGCTCATGCCGCCCACCAGATTCTGGGTCCATCGTTTGGCCGGATAGGTACGGCCCGCGATTTGGGAAAGATCCGCAATAATCATTTGACTGCCTCCGTGACTACAACACCGGCCCGATGCGCCAGGGAACAAACTCTTTGTGTCCGAGCCTCTCGCTGGAAGTCTTCTCACCGGACGCCACGCGCAGCAGCATGTCGAAGATCTCGCGGCCGACCTCGGCCACGGCGCCTTCGCCGTCGGCGATGCGGCCGGCGTTGATGTCGATGTTGTCTCGCATGCGCCGGTAGATGGCGGTGTTGCTTGAGATCTTGACGACGGGAATAGTAGGAAAGCCGATGGCGCTGCCGCGGCCGGTAGTGAAGGCGATGAGGTTCACGCCGCCGGCGGCAAGGCCCGTCAACGAAACAGGATCGTAGCCCGGCGTATTCATGAACACGAATCCAGGCGAATTGATGCGCTCGGCGTAATCGACGACGTCCGTCATCGGCGACGTGCCCGCCTTGGCCACCGCGCCCAATGACTTTTCGAGAATGTTGGTGAGCCCGCCCTCTTTATTTCCGGGCGACGGATTGTCGTCGAAACTTCCACCGAATCGCCGGAGGTAAGTTTTATAGCTCTCCACGAACCCCAACAGCTTTTCCGCGATTGCGCGATTGCGCGCGCGCCGCACCAGCAAATGCTCGGCGCCGAATATCTCGGTAGTCTCGGCCAGCACCGCCGTTGCGCCAATGGCCGCGAGCATGTCCGAGCAAACCCCCAACGCGGGGTTCGCGGTGATTCCCGAAAAGGAGTCCGACCCGCCGCAATTCAGACCCAGAACAATTTTGGATGCCGATGTTTCAACGCGTTTTTCCGCGCTGGCGCGCTCCATCATTCCGGCGATCGACTTTCGCGCGGCCTCGAGCGTGGCGCGCGTTCCGCCGCTGGCCTGCACCGTCATTCCCAATAGCCGATCGGTTCGCGGCGCACCCTCGCCCAGGTAGTGATCGATCTGATTGACTTCGCATCCCAGCCCGAGGATGATCGCGGCCGCGACGTTGGGATGGTTCAGCACGCCGCCCAGCGTGCGCTGCAACTGTTCGGTGTCCGGTCCGATGGTGTGCCCGCAGCCTTCGCCATGCGGGAACGCGACCACGCCGTCCACGTTGGGCGGCAACGCTTGCTGAGTGTAACTTTCCGCGATCAGCTCGGCGGTGTGCGCGGCGCAGTTACTAGCTGCCACCACTGCGATGTAGTTGCGCGTGCCCACGCGCCCATCTTCACGGGGGAAACCAAGGAATACGGGAATGTTTTTTGGCGCCTGAGGCAACGGAATTTCCGATTCGGGAAATTCATAGTCGAGCGCGAGTTCTTCGAAGCCTACGTTGTGCGTGTGGACGTGACGCCCAGGCTCGATGCGGAAGCGCGCGCGGCCCATCATCTGTCCATATCTCACGATGTTCTCGCCCGCGCCGATGCCGGCGACCGCCACCTTGTGCCCGGCCGGAATGGGATCTTCCACCGTCAGCGTGCGCCCGCCGATTCTCAATTGCTGACCGGGTGAAAGCGCGACGCGGGCGATGGCGATGTTGTCGGCGGCGTTCAAGTGGATCACGGCATTTTCGGCCGTAGGCAATTTCGCTATTTCCAGAAGGCCCATGGATTACCTTTCCAAAACCGTTTCCGTGATTTGCTCGCCGGTGTGGACGTGAAACAAATTACCTTGCGGATGTATCCATATTCCCTCGCCGCGCGCCGGCAATGGAATGTCCTCGATCTTGGTGGCGGTGATGAACCGATTTGTTTCGACTCCGGAAATCAGCTTGCCGATATGAACGTGCACGTGGCATTGTGTTTGAACGCTGGGCGCGTTGTAAGCGATGGCCCACTGATCGTCGAAGAGCGATTTCGCTTTCGCAATCGCGGCGCTCCACAATTCAGCGCGCAGCTCGTCATTCAACAGATCGATGGAGCGCGGATGAATTCTCGGCAGAGCGATCCAGCGATTCGGTTTTGTCGGATTTGCGTCCCTGAGAACGAACACCCGAACATCGGCCGTCTGTTTTTCTGCTTCCCGGCAGAGACTGCACGAGCGGGCCTCCATGGTCTCGGGGCGCGCGGGGTCGCAGGCACAGTTAACGATATCGGCGTGGACTGCGGCTGCGGCCAGCAACGCGAAGGCAGGAAGAAAGCGTCTCACTCAACTCGATTATAGTAGGGCAGGTTGGCAACCTGCCGCCGATTGTCAAATCGGCCTTTTCCGGTGATGCGTCACGGGCGACGGCGCCATGCTCTCGCAACGTGTCGTAGGGCCGAGCGGGTGCTGTCGGCCGGGTCAGCGCCAAATGATTGAAGCGCCTGGTCGAGTTCGGTGGCGATGTCGGCTCGTATGTACCAGCACGGACCGCCGGCGGC
>DATDHK010000250.1:0-7526 GCA_036521635.1 Bryobacteraceae bacterium
CCCCGCCCCACAAAAATTAAGCCGACTTGACCGGTTTTGAAGAGGCTTTCCAGTTCTTTTCATCCCAGTACATGACCTTGCCTTCGCGGTAGGACTGCACCGCGAGGTTGATCACTACCTGAGCCCTTGCGCCGGTCTCTACATCCAGGTGGGGCTTCTGGCGCGTTCGAATGCACGACAGGAAATTGTCGATGTGGGCGGTCATCATGTCGCGCTGATCCACTGGTATTTTGATTTCGGCCGTGCCGAACTTGGCAGCGTACTCTTCACCGCCGATTGCCTTGCCCTGGCGCACTTCCGGCTTTACCGTGATGGCGGGCGTAGGCCGCTCGAACATGCCGTGCTCCACCATGACGATGGTTCCCGCATGCCCGCGGATCAGCCCCGGGATGTGTTGCGAATTCGCCATCGAGGAACTGAGCACCAGCGAGTGCCCCTGCGGATAGTCCGCAATCAGGTTGAAGGTGTCCGGAACCTCGCGCTCGTCTTTGAATATGTAAACTCCGCCGGACGCCATCACGCGATGGGGGAACTGCGGTTCGTTCCAGCAGATGTTGAGCGGCGCCACTACGTGGTAGAAAAGATCGGTCGCGATGCCGCCCGAGTAGTCCCAGTATTTGCGGAAACGGAAGAAACGGTCGGCGTCATACGGACGCTTCGGCGCGGGCCCCAGCCAGCTTTTCCAATCGATGTAGTTGTCGCCCTTGCCGTCCGGGCCGGCATCCTTTTCGATGGTGTAGTTCCACTCGCCCTGGATGGAATTGCGATGATACGAACCCTGGCTCATGATCATCCGGCCGATCATGCCGTCGGCGATGGCTTTCTTGGCCTTCCACCATTGGTCGGCCGACGTGGTTTGCGATCCCACCTGAAGCACGCGCTTGGTCTCTTTCACAGTGTTGACCAGGAGCTTGGCTTCCTCGTTGGTGTGGCACATCGGCTTTTCGAGGTAGACGTCCTTGCCGTGATCCATGGCGTCCAAGGCGATCTTGGCGTGCCAGTGATCGGGAGTTGCAATGATCACCGCGTCCACGTCGGGCCGCGCCAGCACTTCACGATAGTCCAGGTAGCCCTGACACTTGAAATGCTCGGCCGCCAGGCGCTTGCGTTTTTCGTAGACGTCGCACACGGCGACGATCTGGCAGGCATTGTTCTGCTCGCCGACCCGCGCGAAATTGCGCGCGTCGGAGTTGCCGCGCCCGCCCACGCCGATGACGCCGATGTTGATACGGTCGTTCGCGCCGACCACGCGTCCGCCGGTCATTTTGCTGCCGCGGCCGGCGAAGGCCGAACCCGCCACGCTCAGCGCTGCTCCGGTGGCGCTAACGGTTTTCAGGAAATCTCTTCGATCGAATGATGACATGGGGTACGCTCTTTTCGATGGGGGGCGTTAAAAGAAAATGCGGGCGCGCTCATCGAAAAAGCGCGCCCGCACAAAGGACTAAAACTGCAAGCGCAGTGAAAGTTGCAAGTTACGAACGTCGTTCGCCTTGCCGGTAACCTTGCCGAAAGTGCCCAGGTTCGTTGGATCGAGACTGACACCATTGCCACTGCAGCCGCCGGCTCCTATGTAGCAATAGTTCGGATGGTTGAAGGCGTTGAACGCCTCCGCGCGAAATTGGAAACCAACCCGCTCGTTGATCGCGAACTTCTTGAACAGGCCGAGATTCCAGTTATTGAAACCCGGGCCATAGACTCTATTACGGGCGATTTGTTGGTTGACGAAGGTCCCGGTTGGGGGTGCGGAGAACTGAGTAACAGATTTGCCATCCGCACTGAGCGGAACCGCAATCCAATAGCTTGGATCCGCCGCGCCGTTGTGGGCGAACTGATTGGTGTATTTGATGTCGCCACCGTTGAACGCCCAGTATTGAATAGCGCTGCCGTTCATGCTGCCGTCCTGGCCGACGCCTGCATAATCCTGATTCCTCCCGATGGAACCGGGTGCGCCGGTTTGCGCCTGGAAGATACCGCTGACCTGCCAACCGCCGAGTACTTTCCCGGCGAAGTTGGTCTGGCCCCGGAACACCGGCAGCTCGTACAGGAAGTTGACGATCAGGACATGGCGTACGTCGAAATCGGATGGCCCCCACAGGCCGTGAGCGTCGTAGGTATTGGGGATGATATCGCGCTGGTTCGATCCGTCATCGGAGCTTTTGGAAAACGTGTAAGAGGCCCCGAACAGAAGGCCACCGCTGAAGCGGCGATTCCAGGCGACTTGGAGCGCGTTGTAGCGGGAGCTGGCGACGTTATCCGTCTCGCGAATAGAGTTGTAGCCCTTGAACGGACGCAGTGCGTCCAGGTTTACGCCGGGGTTCGCCGCCACCACCGCCGTAGTTGGCTGATTGATGTCGGCCTCGCGCTGCTGGTGCAGACCGCGGCGCCCGACGTAGCCCACGCTTAGGAGGGACTTGAAAAAGAACTCCCGCTCCACGGTGAAGTTCCAGTTCCAGGCCTCCGGATTCTTGAAGTCGCGGCTCTGAGTTGTGACGGTGAGCGGCAGACTGTTTGCTGAAGTGCCGCCTGGGTTATCGGCGTTGCCGAAGGACACGTTGGCGGTGGGCTGGAAGGGCGGGTTGCCTCCCAGGAAGACCGAATCGCTGACGCCAAGGCGCGTATAGTATCTGCCGCCTCCGGCTCTGAAAACGGTCTTATCGTTCCACTGATACGCGATGCCGAGACGCGGCTGGATTTGATTCCAGCGGATGTTCGAGAAATAGTCGGGGTAGCTGCCGCCGCGATGAAGGTAGTCGAAAGTGCCGGCGGTGGCCTCCGGGAAGCGGCCCTTGCCGGAATCCGGGAAGCTGCCGCCCGGAATTACCATGCCGTTGTAACGGTCGCCATTACCAACCACAATTTGCCCCGCATTGGGGCCGGTGCCGATCACGGTGACGGCTTTGCTCGGATCATATAGGGTCGGATCGAAAGCAATCATGTTGCCCCATAGAGCCTTGTAAGGCACGATGACGGTATAGCGCGCGCCGTAGGTAAGCGTTAGCCGCGGGTTTACCTTCCAAGTGTCCTGCGCAAACGGTTCATAGGACGATCCGCGGAAAATAGTGTACGCACGCTGGCCGAGTTCCGAATAGCTGTCAAACAATCCCATGGCGACGTTCGCGATAGCATTGCCGCTGTTGGGGAACCCGGACCGGCCATCGGTGAAATTGAACTGCCCGTTCTGATTGTTCGTGCAGGTTGGGCAGGCGCTAACGTTGATTTCGTCGTTGTCGTTTTCGCCCGACCGTTCATAGTAGAACCCGAACTTGAACGTATGGCTGCCCTTGATCCACGTCAAACTGTCGCTGACGGTGTAAATCGGGCCTGTGGAGTGGGACGGATACGGACCACCGGTCAGGCCGGTCAGGCCGGTAACATTCGCCGTCGGAATACGCGTCGGAATCAGCTTGCCGGATGGGAAAATGTAGGGATAGGTGATGCCCACTGAAGTGCGATCGAGAAAGTGGGCCGTGTCCACCGGGATGTATACGTCATCCAGGCTCACAGTTGCCAGAGCTTCGTTGACCAAGGTTGGGCTGATGGTCCAAACGTGGTCGAGCGAGTTGGTCTGGTTGGGGCGGTTGAAGAACTTCGGCGTTTCGGTGGGGGTGCCGTCCAGAGGCTGGTATTCAAAGAATGCGTAATTGTTGCGGCGGAATTGCAAGCGCTGCTTTTCGGTGAGATTGATGTCGACAGCCAGCGTATCCTTGCGCTGGTTCTGCGGATGCAACGCCGTGGTGTAGAAGTTCTGGTTGCCGTTGATAAACGTGGCCAAATCGGGCGAGGGGTAAGCCTTGAGGATGCCCAGACCGTTCTTGCTGATCAGAGAAGCTGGAATAATGTTGCCGGCGATAGGCGCCCCCGTGCCGGGATCTTTTAGCTGGACCACTTTGCCGAGAATGTTCGGCGGCGTGTTGGTCAGCAATTCACTGAAATTCCCCTGACGCATCAGGTTTGTCGGAACGGTCCAGTTGGCGGTATCCGTGAAGCGGTAGCGCACCCATTCCTGGCCGAAATACCAGAAGAACTTGCTCTTGTCGCTATTGAGTTTGTTGGGGATATAGAACGGACCGCCGACGTTGTAGCCGAACTGGTTGTAGCGCTGTGGCGCTGCGGAGCTGAATGGCAACAACCCGGGCACGTCGGGCGTGTGGTTGCGCGTCCAGGTATTGGCATTGAGCTTGTCATTGCGGAAGTATTCGTACAACGCACCATGGAATTGGCTGGAGCCGGAGCGCGTGAGGATGCGGATCTGCGCGCCGGATGTGCGACCGTATTCCGCGGCATAGGACGCAGTGAGGATCTGCACCTCAGACGTTGAGTCCACGTCCGCCGCGCCGAGGCTGGTGCCATTCGAGCGAGTACGCGTAGCGGGCGCGCCGTCGTACGTGATCAGGTTTTCCGGATTCCTGGAGCCGTTGAAGTTCGAAGGCCCTTGGGTAAAATTGAATGACAAACCCGCGAGATTGCCGCCGCGCGCGCCGGGCACCAGGGATGCCAATCCGACCGGGTTGCGGCCATTCAATTCCAGTGCGTCGATCTGCTGGCGGGTGATGAGCTTCTGCACGGACGCGGATTCCGTTTGCAGTGCAATTGCCGAGGCAGTTACCTCGACCGTCTCGGAGGCAGCTCCAACCGTTAGGGAAGCGTCCATCGAGAGGGTGGCGCTGGGGTCCAGTTTATTATGAGTGGATTGGAATTTCTTGAACCCTTTCGCTTCGACATCGATGACATAAAAGCCGGCAGGGATGTTAGTAACGGTAAACGATCCCGCCTCGTTAGTAGTAGCACGACGTTCAGTGCCAGTGGCTTCGTTTTTTACGGTCACCGTCGCGTTCGGTATGGAGGCGCCGGTTGGATCCTTTACAAAGCCCGTGATCGACCCTAGATCGGATTGGGCAAACAAAGCCAGACAGGCCAGCGCAAACACAAGCGCGGCTCTAATGAACCAAGTATTTCTCATGAGATTTCCCCCAGATAGACGAGACTTAGGTGTAGACAGAACTCCGGCTGTTCGTGGACGGAGTCCATCATGTTGATGAGCATGAACTTTTCTGTTCAATCTATGTTGCGAAACCGTAAACCCTTGCACACCTTGCAGCTAAGATGGTACCTTGTTGCTTACAATGAGACCTCCGATAGGGGGGCTCAAGCAAGCGAATTCACAGGGAATTTACAGCGACAAACTGTGGGTTTCCTAAGCTAAGTTCATGGTTACACGACTCGAGCCCCGTCCGCCGTTCGTCGATGACCTTCGCTGGGAGGTTGTTCAGCGCGTGGCCGGTAGTGCATCGTTTCAAAGGTCGCCCCGGCTGCGGGAACTGCTGCTTTACATCTGCGAGCGATCCATCCAAAACCGTCCCGGGGAGCTAAGGGAACAGCAAATCGGCTGCGGGGTATTTGGCCGAAAGTCCGACTACAACCCGGGAGAGGACAACATAGTCCGGGTGGAGATCCGACAGCTCCGGAAGCGGCTACAAGAATATTTCGCGTCTGAAGGGAAAGACGATCCTTACGAAATCCTGATTCCCAAGGGTGCTTACGTTCCGGTCATTGAGCTTCGGGGCAAGCCGGAGCCACCGCCCGATAGCCCGCCGGAGGCCGCCGTTACGCCCCCGAAGCGGTCGATGCAATGGCTCTATGTCCCGTTGATCGTGGTTCTGGCGGTTGCCTGCGCCTGGATGTGGTGGGAAAACCACAAAATGCAGCAACAGGTGGCGGCCGTGGCGCATGCCGCTCCGGACCGGGGACCGCTTTGGCCGCTGCTGTTCAATAAAGACCAGGAAACCTATATCGTCTGCGCCGATTCGGCGATCGTGGTGGCCCAGGCCATCCTGCATCGCTCGATTTCGCTGGAGGAGTATCTGGCGCATGATTATTCGGGAAAATCCGCCAGCTTCGCCCAGGATTTGGGGTCGTTCGCGCAGTCGCTGACCTATAGCAGACGGTGGCAGATAACCGATATCACGGATGCGCGGCTGGTCCAACGGCTGGGGCGGTTGAACTACGACAATTGGGACAAGGTATCTGTGCGCCTGGCGAGAACGACGCAAATCCAGGATTTCAAGAACGGAAACAGCATTCTGCTGGGCAGCATTCGATCGAATCTTTGGAACAGCCTGTTCGAGCCGGCGTTGAATTTCCGTTTCGATTTCGACGAGCATGCGCGGACCGCGTTCATCCGCAACCGCGCGCCGCGGGCGGGTGAGCAACCGGTGTACATGGCGGCGGCGCCGGGAGAATCGGGCGAGAGCTACAGTATCGTGGCGCTGGTTCCGAATCTCCGGCACACGGGCAACGTTTTGATCATCGCCGGAACCACGGCCGAGAGCACGGAGGCCGCCGGTGAATTTGTGATGAACAAGGCCACGTCGTCGGCGCTGCTCGGCAAGTTGACGAAACAGAATAAGGACCGGATACCTTACTTCGAAGTTCTTCTGAAGTCGGGCACGCTGTCGGGCGTGGCGAAGAACGCCGAAGTGGTGGCCGACCGCATTATTCCCGGCGAGATTCCCCGCAACTAAATTGACGTTGGTGATTGAGTAGAAGTGTCCCTACAAGGTAACGTAGTGGGATGACTAGACGTACATTGATCGGTGGTCTTGCCACAGTGGCGGCCGTGGCGCAGGAGCGTGTTCGGCCCGTCGAATGGAAACCGCGGCTGGGCGTGCTGGGTCCGTTCACGGAAGCCAACGTGCGCTTCGCCAAAGAAGAAGGCTTCACCAACATGATCCTTGGCGCGGGGCGGCGGTCGGCCATGGATGCCGCCACCATCACCGACCAGCAAATCGAAAACGTCAAGCAGACGCTGGCGAAATACGGGATGCATGTTTCCGCGTTCCAGGCGTCGCAGAACCACATCGCACCCGATCTCGACAAACGCAAACAGGACACCGATTATTTCGTGAAGCTGATCGAGTTGGCCGGCAAGTTGGGAATTCCGTACATCGGGACATCTTCCGGCAAGGATGCCGACAAGCCGTTTGAGCAGCAAGTGAACGAGATCGTGAAGGTCTACACCGAGCGTTATTTTCCGGCATGCCAGGCGAATAAAGTTCGCATCCTTTGGGAACCGTATCCGGGAGGCGCCAACATCGCCATCAGCCCGGTTGGGTTCGAGGCGTTATTCAAGGGCTTCGGCGACTCGCCATACGTCGGGTTGCAATACGATCCGTCGCACCTGGTTTGGCAGATGATGGATCCGATTCAGACCGCTCGCGATTTCGCGGACAAGATTTTCGACGTGCATCTCAAGGACACCGAGGTTCGCTGGGACGTGTTGCGGCGCGGCGGAATCAATCCGGTGAATCGGGCGCAGTGGTGGCTCTACCGGCTGCCGGGTTTGGGGTCTATCGATTGGGCCGCATTCTTCACGGTGCTGCAGCGCGCCGGTTATCATGGAGCGATGAGTATCGAGCACGAGGATCCGCTATACGGATCGCCGAACCGGCCGGGGCCGGATTTTAGCGAAGATTATGCGCTGGGCTTCAAGATGGCGCACCGGTATTTGCGGCAGTACGTGCCGGATT
>DATDHK010000251.1:0-5356 GCA_036521635.1 Bryobacteraceae bacterium
CAGCACCCGATCGCCGACGGAGATATCGGAAGCCTGCATGGCTTGCGCGCCTTTCAGATCTTTGGCGCCCGGCTCGACGCGTTCCACCACCGTATCCGAGGTCAGCTTGGCCGACACAGCAGGCGCGTTGTCCGGCTTCACCACGATTTCCGCGGTGTCCACCTTAATCGCCGTGACGGTACCGACGAAACGGCTGGGCGCAGGTGTCTGCGCAATGGAAGGTAGACCGATCGCGAGCAACGCACAAGCTGTGAATACAATTCGACTCATGTAAGAAGGATAGACGATGGAGGTAGCCCGATAGAACCGGGAAGTTTTGTAAAACATTGTTAAAAAACAGGTTTGGAAATGGCCGCACGGCTTCGCTTTAGTAGGATGACGAAGGAAGCGGGCCGGTTATTACAGCGGAAGCTTCGAAAAAGTACTTAGCCGCCGATGGACGCAGATAAACGCCGATAAAACGCGGAGCAAGTTATTTGTTTTAATCGGCGTCGATCGGCGTTAATCCGCGGCCATCGCTTTCGAGGTTTTCCGCCGTTTGCGCGCGGCTAAGCCGAATGCGCCGATGCCCAGGCCAACCAATAACAGGCTTGCCGGTTCGGGAACAACGGTCGCGTCGGCGAAGACCGATACCGAGCCAACCGGGGCTCCGTTTTGAGTGGTTGCCGTCAGCGTGATCTTGTAAAGGTCGTGGTTGTTGGAGTTGAAGCCCGGCAGAAATCCCGCAAACCCCGGATTCTCGGAATTTTGTGCTCCCCATTCGGTATTGACGTCTACTCCAGCCGTTTTCCCGCTCGGTCCAAAGCCCGAGTCGTCCGCGATCAGGCGAACGGGGTCGAAAGTCGGCCCGCTGGTCGTGGCGGTTATGTCCTGAACGGTCAAGGTGTAGAGAAATCCCGCCAGGAATCCCGAGCCGCCGCCAGCCCGCGTATTTACGGAGAACTCAAAATTCCAGGATGCGAGCGGTCCCGCGCTGGTCGTTACCTTATAGACATTGCTGCCGGCGCCCGGGTCGATGGGTCCGACGAATCGCTGAATGATGCTTAGCCCGAGCTCGAGGTTGCCTTCGGTATCCACTGTAAAGTTGGTGTTGGGATTCCCGCTGCCGTTGTAGAAACCCGGGGGCGCCAGACTGGTGTCGAAGACCACGGACGCTTGTGCGCTGGGAATAAGCGCGGAAGCGCCCACCAGCGAAATAAAAACAAAAAACACGAAGTACTTTCTCAATAACCGCATGTCTCTCCTCCGCTGACTCGTTATTGTTTTAGAACAACTTAATTAGTCTACACTATCTTTACGACGCACTTATGAGACGCCTTCCTCAGTTGCATCGTCTGGCAATCCGTCTTACCGTGGTAAATAGGAATATGACCAGGGCCACTATTTCATCCAAGGGGCAGATCGCCATTCCCAAGGCTGTACGCCAGCGGCTCAATCTCAAGTCGGGCACGGAGGTCTCAATCGAGGTGCAAGGTGAAGCTCTCGTCATGAAACGGCTGGTTAAAAAACACCACGACTGGCACACAATGCGAGGCATGTTCCAGGGCGAAAATCTCCTTCAAGATCTAACTGACGAGCACACCGCCGAAATAGCCCGCGACAATGCCGGTATCCAAGGTCGCTGATTCATGGGCGCTGCTGGCCTGGCTCCTCAATCAGCCCGCCGCCTCCGCGGTCGAATCATTCATCCAGGAAGCCGGTAATCTCCGACTCTTCATGAGTTGGATGAATATTGCCGAGGTGTACTATATCGCCGCCAAGCGGCACGGCGTGAAACGCGCCGAGGAATTTCTAAGCCGTTTGCCATCTCTACCCATCCGCCTGGTGTTGCCCGACGAGGAGGGGATTATGGCTGCCGCTCGCATCAAAGCCGCCAATCCGGTTGCCTTCGGCGACGCCTTTGCGATCGCTTTGGCGCAAGCCCAACAAGCCAGCGTCATCACTGGCGACGATGAAATCCGGCAATGCGGGATAGTCGTTGTGGGGATAGGCAGCGTCCAACAGTCGCCGTAAAGACTCGTCCCGCGCCGGCCGATGTATTAGATCGGGGGACATCGGCTTGAAGAAGATCTGGAGCGCACAGATCCTGCTTGCTCTCATTTCGGCTGCGGCCGGTCAGCAGGCGCCACTCGCCATGCCGTCCTGGCTCACACCCTACCCCGGCGCGAATGCCGCGACATTGGCGTCCTCCGCATCGTTGATTGAAACCAGCTACACCATTTCCGCCAAGCCGGGCGACGTAGTGGCGCACTATCGGCGGTTGTTTGAGGAGGCAGGTTTGAAATTCAACTCGAATTTCGACGGCGCGGGAACTTCCATTCGAGTTGCGGCCGCCGAATGCGATCTGCTTATCAGAGTTCGAGAGGAAAGTGCCGGGACGATTGCACGGGTGAGTTGCGCGGCGAAGTCGGCGGGGCCTTTGTCGGGAGCTGACGTCGTGGTTACGAATGGCTCGGGCAGCGCTCCTTTCAATCGGCCGATGGACGCCCAGCGGTTCAGGGCGGAACAAAGACAACGAATGGCGGATAATCGGGCGGCTTTGGACAAACATATCGCCAATAACAAAATCGGGAAATTCGACGAACAGGTTTGGCCGCACGCGCCCGAGAACGACGCGCCTCCGCTGATTTGGCCCGCAT
Organism: Bryobacteraceae bacterium; assembly: GCA_036521635.1. Classification (GTDB taxonomy): domain Bacteria; phylum Acidobacteriota; class Terriglobia; order Bryobacterales; family Bryobacteraceae; genus Palsa-89. Next base: position 2,640 of record DATDHK010000251.1, read on the forward strand.
GGCTGGTGCAGATCAAAGGAGGGCGGCTCAATCCGGAACAGGGCGTGGATCAGTCCAGGAAAAAATATCTACAAAGCAAGTTTGTCAGCGGCGCTCCGATGACGGCAATCTACAATTTTTATGAAGATCTCTTGAATGCGAATGGATATCGCGTGTATAGCTCGAAGCTCGGGACTGGCCAAACCATCGACGGCATCATTCAAAACTCCGACGGGTATGTGGAGGGCGCGCACCATCCGTACGATATTACTGGGCCGCGCACGGTTATTCGTGTGACCTTCTCGCGCTTTCATCTGAACGATCCGATTGATGTGCGCATCAGCGTTACCGCGCATCCGAGATTTTGAACATGCATCAACTGGATTTAGTATTCGTTATGCTGGCGATGGCGGCCGCGTTGCCAGCGTGGCTTATTCCCTACTCTGGCGCGAAAGAAGAAACCCAAACTGCTCTGGCAAGCCGAATCGAAGTTGTCTACACCACGGATGCCAAGCCGGACCAGGTAGTGACGCACTACCAGCATTTGTTGGAAGCGGCGGGCCTGCCATTTCTGCCGAGTTTTGACGGCATCGGGACCTCGATCCGTGTCGCATCGGCGGAATGCGATTTGCTGATTAAGATCCGCGAGCAAGGGGCAGGGACGCAGGCCCGTGTGAGTTGTGCGGCGAAGTCGACCAGCTCTTCAAATATAGCGGTAACTCCGATGGAGGAACGAATACGGCAAGGCGACGAACATACGCGACGAGTGCTGGCCGATGCGGAGGCCCGGCATAAACAAGGAATTCAGAAGATGGAAGTTTACGACCAGCCGGTGAATGGGCGGGCGCGGAAGAAAAAGTAAAACACCGTCATTTGGCGCAGGCCCATTTTGAGTGCGATACTGGCTTACCATGAGCCGAATATTCGCTGGATTCCTCGCCGCCATCTCAGTGCTCACCATCAGCGCGCAACGTCTCCCCCGGCCGGACGCGCCGGACGACAGCCCGCGCCAAACCATGAAGCAACTGGTTCGCGGTGTGAACTACGCCGCGGCTTCCATGGCGCCACAAGCCACGCTCACAGCCGAGCATGTTCTCGCAGCCGGTGGAAATGCGTTCGACGCCATTGTCGCCGGCCAAGCCGTGCTGGGCATCGTGCAGCCCGCCATGAACGGGCTGGGCAGCGACGCGCAACTGCTGGTCTACGACGCCAGGCAAAAGAAAGTGTTCTCGGTGAATGCCGAAGGAACCGCGCCAAAGCTGGCGACCATCGAGTGGTACAAAACGAACCGCGGCGGCAAGCTTCCTTCCAGCGATTCGCTTTTGGCCGGCACCGTGCCGGGCGTCGTGGATGCCTGGTACGTTTTGCTGTCTCGCTGGGGAACCAAAACGTTCGGCGAGTTGCTGGCGCCCGCCATCGAACTGGCCGAGCACGGTGTGCCGCTGGGACGCGCGTTGAATTCGCGCGGGCTGGCAAAATATCCCACCAGCGCCCGCCTCTACGCTCCCGACGGCAAGGTTTGGAAAGACGGCGAGGTGTTCAAAAATCCGGATTTGGCTCGCACGTTGCGGCGTTTGGTGGAGGCCGAAAAAGAGGCTGCTCCGAAAGGCCGCCTGGTTGCCTTGAAAGCCGCCCGCGACCGTTTTTATAAGGGCGATATCGCGCGCGAGATGGCGCAGTTCTCCGAAGAACAAGGCGGCCTGTTCCGTTACGAAGACTTCGCGAGCTATTCCGCCGACGTGGAGGAACCGGTTTCCGTCAATTATCGCGGCTATACGGTGTACAAAAATCCATCGGCCAGCCAGGGGCCCGCGGAATTGATCGCGCTCAATCTGCTGGAAGGCTACAACCTGAAATCGATGGGATTGAATTCGGCCGACTACATACATACGTCGGTGGAGGCCTTTAAATTGGCCATGGCGGATCGCGATACGTATCTCGGCGACATGGCTTTCATCAAGATCCCCTACGCCGGCCTGCTGTCGAAAGAATATGCGGCCGAGCGGCGCAAGCTGATCGATGCGGGCACGGCCTCGATGGATTTCCGGCCGGGCGAGGTCGCGCGCTACGCGCCGGGCTACGAGCCGGTGGATCGCCCGCGCGACTTGACCACGCGCGGAAACGCCGATCACACCGGCGACACCAGCTACATCGCCGTGGTCGATCGCGAAAGAAACATGATCTCCTTCACTCCCAGTCTGCATAGCGGATTTGGAACGAAAGTGGTGATGGGCAACCTGGGTTTTCCGTTCAATTGCCGGGGCGATTATTATTCGCTGGTTGAAGGCCACGCCAATGCATTGCAACCCGGCAAGCGTCCGCGCAGCACGTTGCAGGGGACGCTGGTGTTGAAGGATGGCAAGCCGTTCCTGGTGACGGGCAGTCCGGGCGGAGACGACCAGTGCATGCGCACCATCCAGACCTTGCTCAATATCGTGGACTTCGGCATGAACGCGCAGCAGGCCATTGAAGCTCCGCGCTGGACGACGCGCAGTTTCCCCGCATCGCCGTTTCCGCACACCATGTACCCGGGCGATCTGTCGTTGGAGGGGCGCATTCCGGATGCCGTGCGAGCGGAATTGGCCCGCCGCGGGCACAAGATAACGATGCGTGGCCCATGGTCGATGAACGACAGCGCGGCGATTGTGGTGGAGGGGGAGACTGTGAGTGCGGCAGCGGATCCGCGGACCACTGCGCTGGCGCTGGCTTGGTAAGGTAATGGGGGCAGGATGGCATCC
>DATDHK010000252.1:0-11151 GCA_036521635.1 Bryobacteraceae bacterium
ACTGGCTGCCTGCGTAAACATACTGCCCGCCGTTCGCAGCATCTACCGTTGGAAAGATGCGATTGAAGACGATCAGGAGACGCTGCTGCTGATCAAGTCCAGCCGGGCGTTGTTCAACGAACTGCGCGCGGAAATAGAGAAACTGCATTCCTACGAAGTTCCCGAGGCGATCGCGATCCCTGTCGTGGACGGCTTGGAACGCTATCTTGAGTGGATGGCGGGTGTCCTGAAAAACGAGCAGGATTCATGATCGAGCGGCCGACGCACGCCCGCTACTGGGTCATTTTCTTCGCTGTCTCGCTGGCGATCCTTTCCTACATCGACCGCGTCTGCATCTCGCAGGCGGGCCCGGTCATTGCCCGCGAGCTGAAGTTTTCCGACGTCGAGATGGGCAATATCTTCGGCGCATTCGCTCTGGCATACGCACTGTTCGAGATCCCGGGCGGATGGCTGGGGGATTGGATGGGTCCGCGAAAAGTCCTGATGCGGATCGTGTTGTGGTGGTCGGCTTTTACCGCCATCACGGGCGCGATGTGGAATTTCCCCTCGATGTTGATCACGCGGTTCCTGTTCGGCGCGGGAGAAGCCGGCTGCTTTCCAAATCTCACGAAAGCGTTCACCACCTGGCTGCCTCCAGTCGAGCGCGTTCGCGCGCAAGGCATCATGTGGACCTTTGCCCGCTGGGGCGGCGCGTTCACTCCTTTGCTAGTGGTCTGGATTTTGCAATACGTGAGCTGGCGCTACGCCTTCGCGGGTTTCGGGGTGCTCGGCGTAGTCTGGGCTGTTTTCTTTTACCGCTGGTATCGCGACAATCCACGCGATCAAAAGAGCATGAACGCCGCGGAGCTCGCGCTGCTGGAAGGGGCCGACCGGCTCGCAAGCGGGCACGGAAGTGTGCCGTGGATCAAACTGCTGACCTCGCGCTCGGTCCTGCTGCTGTGGCTGCAATACGCCTGCCTTTCGTTCCCCTGGTATTTCGGCATCACGTGGCTGCCAACGTATCTTCAGCAGCACTGGAAGCTGTCGCAGCACGATGCGGCCAGGTACGCGATCCTGCCGCTGTTTTGTGGAGGACTGGGTTCGCTGTTCTGTGGCTCAATTTCGGCGCCGTTTGCCAGGCGTTTCGGCTTGGCGCGTAGCCGCCGCGTATTGGCCAGTGTGGGTTTTCTGGGCGCGGCGGGCTTCTTCGCGCTAGCCATTCAGTTTCACGATCCGAAATGGGTGATGCTGTCAATGGGCATGGCCGGCTTCTTCAACGATCTGGCGATGCCGCCGTCCTGGGCGGCTTGCATGGACATCGGCGGAAAATACGCGGGCACAGTGGCCGGTTCGATGAACATGATGGGCAACCTGGCGGGATTCGCATCCCCGGTGATCGGCGGCTACATCCTGGCGGCGACCGGACGGAACTGGAATGTTTTTCTCTACACGCTGGCAGCCGTCTATCTTGTGGGTCCGTTAATCTGGCCGTTCATCGATCCGGAAACGCCAATCGAATAAATATCCGCGTTTATCTGCGTTCATCAGCGGCCATAACAACCAATTGGCCGCAGATGAACGCAGATGAACGCGGATACGGAAACCTAACCTCCGGACTTCGGAAGTTGGAGGAGGTACTTGCAGATTGCGTCCATTTCTTGCGGCTCAAATTTGTACGGCGGCATGATGCTGCCGGGCGACGTACTCTTGGGATCGAGGAAGTGCTGCTCCAGCCATGCGCGATCGCGATGTTGGCCTACTCCATCCAGCGCGGGACCCATTTTCATGCCGGCGCCGCTGATCTGGTGACATGCCCCGCAGTGATTTGCCTCGTATATCGACGCCCCTTGCACCGCGAAATCCGGCGCCGACATCAAGGAGGCTTCATTCTGCGGCGTTAGCTTCAGCACGAAAGCCGATAGCGCGTTCAGTTGAGGATCGCCGAGTTGCACGGGAGGCATGGAACTGCCGGGCACCACTTGCGAAGGACGTTTGAAATGCGGAACCATCCACGCCGCGTTGCGATGCGCGGGGATCATTTGCGTCAAGTCCGGACCAATTCCGCGCTTGCCAGCCCCGGGATGACACGTCTTGCAATTCTCTTTACGAAAATGGCCGATGCCTTGCAATTCAGGGGGTGTCAACTGCTGCCAGGCTTGCAGTTCTTCGGCTGGGGCGTCCGCAGCTTCGATATTTTTAGGAGTCGTTCTGATTGCAGCGGCGGTGAGGCCGCTCCAGGCGATCAGCGCAAGCGCGGCGAACGCGAATGCGAAGGTTCGTTTTCCGAGCCGAACCAAAGGACCGCGGTCGATAAACGGAATCAGGAACAACCCCAGCACCGCGAGGCCCGGCAGCACCACGCTTCCCACCGCTTCCATCGGACCCTTGAAGAATTTCAGCGTCTGAAAGAGGAACAAGAAATACCACTCGGGACGCGGAACATAGTTGGTGTCGGTGGGGTCGGCGAGTTTCCCCAGCGGCACCTCAGCCACAATCGCCAGCGTGAACAGAATGAGAAATCCGAGGGTCACGCCCACCGTATCCTTGAAGACCTGCTCGGGGAAAAACTTCCGCCGGGGCGCGGTATCGCCCACCGCCGGCGTTACTCCATGCTTGCGCACCAGGTAGACATGGATGCCGATCAGGATCATCGTCAACGGCGGCAGCAGCAGAACGTGCAGCGCATAGAATCGCGCAAAAGTCACGACGCCGATGCGTCCCTCGCCACCCAGCAAGCGCGCCAGGTAAGGACCGGCGATGGGCGCCTGCCCGGCAATCTGCGTCGTGACGACGGTCCCCCAATATGCGCGGTTGTCCCAAGGCAGCAGATAGCCCGTCAGCCCAAATCCAAGCGTGATGAGCAACAGAACTACGCCCACCATCCAGGTGGCCTCGCGCGGTTTCTTGTAAGCGCCGTACAGGAATACTTGCAGCATATGCAGAACCACGATGATGAGCATGATGCTGGCGCCCCAATGATGCAGACCGCGAATCAGCCGGCCGCCGGTCAGTTCGGTGACGATATATTTGACGCTGTTGTAGGAATCGCCCGGTGTGGGCGCGTAGTTGAATGCCAGCAAAATGCCGGTGAACACCTGGATGATGAAGGAAAACACGGCCATGCTTCCAATCACCTGGTGCCAGCCGCTGGATGCGGGAATATCCTCGTAGAGAAAATCTTTGATGATGGTCTGGATGCCGGTGCGATGTTCCAGCCACTCAATAATGGGCTTATGCATGGGTATCCAGTGGGCCGATGGCCAGCTTGTTTCCTTGAATCTTCACCATGTATTTGTCGAGCGGGCGGGGAGCGGGGCCGCTCAACACTTTTCCGTCGATCGAAAAAGCGGAAGTGTGACAGGGGCAGACGAAGTTGTGAGTCGGCTGATCCCAGTGGTACGCGCAGCCCAAATGCGTGCACTGCGGCGCGAAGGCGGTGACTTGATTGTCCGCCGTCTTCACCACCCAAGCCGTCGCCTTTTCGCTAGTGACTTTCCAGCCATCGATGCGAGTTCGCTGGAAGGAAATCTCTTCGGGCGTGCCAACGGGGATTCGGGAGAGATCGGCCGCCTCCACATAGTCGCCTTCCTTGCGAGCCTTGGGCGGGAAGAAGAGGTAGATCGCGGCCGGTATCGCCAAAGCCGCTCCGATAGCGCTCATGGCGCCGTAAATGAATTTGATGTAGAACGAGCGCCGGGTAGGGGACAACTCGACGGCGGGTTCGTGAGGCAGGTTTTCTGGGTCCATTTTTCCGCTCTTACTGTACCTTCAAGTTGGGCGAGGGTCAAGAGCAATGTTTTTTTAAAAAGTCGGCGGACCCGAGGTGGGAGGCGGAGCGTCCGTGTCCGACGGCTCGAATTTCGCCGGGCAAAGTTCGATCCCATTCAGGCTCATTTCGTCATGGACCGACTCGGGCTAGAATTGAGAGGCAGAGCAATATGAAAGTATTTATCTCGTATGGCGATGTTTCCGATCAGGTCACTGCGCTACGTCTCCAGGCGCTGGCGGCCGTTAATGGCTTGACAGTATACGTGCCGCCGGCGCACACCCGTCGGAGCGCTTTTCTTGACCCGGAAGCCGGTCAGAAGCTGCGGGACGCCGAAGTAGTTTTGGGAGTCGTCGTGGCCGGTTTGACAGAGGCCTGCCGACAGGAGCTAAACACGGGAATGGTTCTCCATAAGAACATGATTGTTATGTCTGACCCGAGGTTCGCGCCGCAGTTCCAAACATACTTTGGGCCCAATGTTGTGGTGATTGATCCCACCAATCCGGACCGGGCGGAGATCGGAATAGTCCAATATCTTAAAGCAGTCGACGCAGAGGAAAATGCCAAGAAGGCCCTCTTGGCTTTGGGAACCCTCGCGCTCGGCCTACTTATCTTTGCCCCCACCGATCGAAGCTGATTCGCAATGCGGGAACTCCGCTGTACTATAGATAGTTCATGTGTCATCGCACTTGAACATCTAAATCTCCTGCCCCGACTCAGCATTCTCTTTTCGAGTGTCCTGGTTCCCAAAGCCGTTCGTGAGGAACTTTTCAAACGCCGCGGGATCCAAGACCGCCTTCAATCACTCTTTGACACTTATGCCTTTTTTCAGCGCTGCGACGGGTACGAGACGGGCACTGTCGATTTCTTCTCATGGAGCGTGCTCGGCAAGGGATGCGGGATCGCGGTGAAGTCGAAGCCGTCGTGCAGGCTTCAGAGTTCGGCGCAGCGGTGATAGTAGACGATCCGTGGGGCAGGGACCTGGCTGCGCGCTACGATCGGGATTTTCACGGAACGATCTGGGTGCTTCAACGATTCCACGAGCTGGACTTGATTTCCTCAACCGCTCTCCTAAACTGCTTTAGATCACTTCGCCGCCGCGGAACCCGATTGCCTTGGGACACTGTTAATTCGATCTTGAAGGAGATCGGTGAAGAGCCTCTCTATTAATAAGACCCCCAAACCAACTTTCCAAGTCCCTCGTTGCCGGTTGAGAGCATTGCGCGCCCAGTCCGTGCGTGCACGTGGTGATACATTGTAAGTACGGAGCGGCGCATGGTCAAAAAGCTTACGAAGCACGGAAACAGTTTTGCATTGGTGATTGATCGCCCGATTCTGGACCTCCTCAAGATCGATAGCGAAACACCGCTTGATGTAAGCACCGATGGCAGGCAACTGATCATCGCTCCGGCAAAGCCTTGGGGGAGGCGGAAGAAGTTCGATGCAGCTCAGGAATGGGCGCACAAGCGGTATGGGAACGCGTTCCGCAAGCTGGCAGAGTAGTTTCTGCGACAAAACCTAATCACTGGATGAAGTCTGGAGATACTCGAGGAGCAGAACGAGCAATAAGGCGGATTCCTTGGGGACTGATGGCCGCTGGATGGCAACAAACGAGTCGGGGCAAACGCGGCGATCACATTCCTGCTGATGAACAATTGGGGGCCAACCTTCGAGGAGGAAGAACTCGTGGATTTGGTGCTGTCCGTTGCTTCAGGAGCACTGGGCAAACCGAGGTTGATCGAGATCTTCGAGTCCCATTGCAAACCTGATCGGTGATCACAACGCCCCTTCGCCCCGATCGTCATTACGAATCCGGATCGCCTCCACTACGTCGTAGACGAAAACCTTTCCATCGCCGATCTTGCCCGTCCGCGCGCTTGCCACCAGCGTGCGGACCACTTCGTCGGCGCGACCGTCCGGAACCACCATTTCCACTTTCACCTTCGGCAAAAGATCCACCTGGTATTCCATGCCGCGATAAACTTCCTTGTGCCCTTTCTGGCGGCCATGACCACGCACTTCGGAAATTGTCATCCCGTCGATGCCGATGGCTTTCAGGCCCTCTTTGACGTCTTCCAGTTTGTGCGGCTGGATAATCGCTTCTATTTTTTTCATGATCTTAACTGATCTGGCCTACGATTCGAGAGTATACCCTTCTTCGCCGTGCATGCTGACGTCCAAACCTTCGAGTTCCTGCTCCGGCGAAACTCGAACACCCAGAGCCACATCGCAAATCTTCAGAATGATCAGGGTTCCCACGACCGCAAGCAGCCAGGAAATCAACACGCCCCCCAACTGATAGAGCACCTGCCCGGAGTTGCCGTCAATCATGCCCAAGGGCAGCAGCTTGCCGCTTGCATCCTTCAGGCCGTCGTTCACGGCATTGGTGGCAAATACGCCGGTGAGAATTGCGCCGATGGTTCCGCCAGCGCCGTGTACGCCGAATGCATCCAGAGTATCGTCGTATTTGAATTTATTCTTCACCGCTGTGACCATGAAGAAGCATCCGATTCCCGCTATGAAGCCGATTAGCAATGCCGGGAATGGCTTGACGAATCCCGAAGCGGGGGTGATGGCAACCAGTCCGGCGACTGCTCCCGAAATCGCTCCCAACACGCTGGGCTTGCCATGCCTGATCCATTCGGCCAGCATCCAGCCCAGGGTCGCCGCGGCCGCGCCAAAGTGTGTGGCGACAAACGCGCTGGTGGCCAACCCCGACGCCGCCAGCGCACTGCCCGCGTTGAAACCGAACCAGCCCACCCACAGCAGGCACGCGCCGATGACGCTGATGACGATGCTGTGCGGCTTCATCGGCTCACTCATGTAGCCTCGCCGTTTTCCGAGATAAAGAGCGCAAACGAGCGCCGAAACTCCCGATGAGATATGCACCACGGTGCCGCCGGCGAAATCAAAGCAAGGAAATTTCCCGCCGCTGAAAGCGTTCAACAGTCCGCCTTTGCCCCACACCATGTGGGCCAGCGGCAAATACACAATCAGCAGCCACAGCACCGTGAACAGCAGCATGGCGCTAAACCGCATACGCTCGGCGAAGGCGCCCGAAATCAGCGCCGGAGTAATGATGGCGAACATGAGCTGATAGATCATGAACGTCTGCTGCGGAATGGTGGCGGCATAGTCGGGATTCGGCGCGCTGCCGACGCCGTTGAGAAACATATAGCGCAGGTCGCCGATCACGGACGAACCTTCGCCGAACGCCAGGCTGTAGCCCACGACGGCCCACACCACCGTGACGACCGCCATCAGACTGAAGCTGTGCATCATGGTGCCCAACACGTTCTTGCGCCGGACCAGTCCTGCGTAGAAGAGGGCCAGGCCGGGTCCGGTCATCATCAGGACCAGCGCCGCGCTCACCAGCATCCAGGCGTTGTCGCCGGCGCTCTGGGCGGATTTCACCGCGGCTTCCAGATTTGCGATGCGAGCCTCCGTCGCCGGAGGGATGGACTGGGCTAACGCCAGCGCCGGGGCAAGCGCAAGGATCGCCGCCCAAAAACGATGAGGCATGAATTTATCATCGTACCTGCCAGGGCCGCGACTATATAGAAAGGTTCTATGGATCGGATAGGCGGTTTCTATCGGGAAGGGGTTTGGGTCTCCATTTCCTCGCTGGTGGACTCCGCAGGTTCGCTCTGGGCGGGCTTCGGCTTCCACTTCATCCCGGCGCTGAATTCCAAACCGACTATGTACTTGAGGCCTTTCCCGTGACAACTCCTGACGGACGCGCGGCCATGCAAGGAAAGCTCATCGGCTCGAAATGTTATATAGGAACGTTCCGGTATTCGTTCCGGAACCTCGACTCGCATGCCGGACTCGGAAACGTCCAGTGTTCGGGCATTGGTGAATTTCTCGTTGCCGAGCGGGTCTTTCCACATCAGCTTGACGATGGACCGCGCCTGGGTGCGGTGGTGCCGGCGGAGGTTACCTTTGTCGGTCATGGGCCGTCCTTTGATGACATGCGGTCATTCACTTTTGTTATCGGCAGAGCCGCCGGATTTCGTTAGACATCCACCGTGCATCTTCCCACGCGCATTGGTAAGTACGAATTGCTTCAGTATCTTGGGGGCGGAATGTCGGAGGTATACCGGGCCCGCGACACGAATTTGGGCCGCACCGTGGCCTTCAAAATTCTGACCGAGGCCGGGCTTGCCGACGACACCGCCAAGAGCCGCATGCGGGAGGAAGCCCGCGTAGCCGGTGGACTTGCCCACGAAAATGTGATCGCCTTCTACGACTACGGCGAGGAGGCCGGGCGTCCGTTTCTGGTGACGGAGTATTTCGAAGGCGAAACCTTGCGGGAAGCGCTTCGCGGCGGACGCGCGGGCGGCCTTCGCCAGCGTTTGCTCATCGCGCGGCAGATTGCGAATGCGCTGGCGTATGTCCATTCCAAGAGCATCGTTCACCGCGACGTGAAGCCGGACAACATTCGCATCGACGCGTCCGGAAACATCAAGCTGATGGATTTCGGCGTCGCGAAAACCGGCGAGCTTTCGCTTACGGCTTCGGGCTTCACGGTCGGCACGCCATACTACATGGCGCCGGAACAGATTCGCGGAGCGAAGCCGGCGCACCTTGTGGACATCTATGCGTTCGGCGTAGTTTTGTTCGAGCTGATCACGGAGACGCGGCCCTTTGAAGCGCCCACTCCCAGCGAGATTTTCGATTTGATTCTGAGCAGGCCACTGGACACAACGCCGCTGGTTCGGTTAGGCGTGCCCGCGAGACTGGTGGATCTGATTCGTGCGACAACCGCGAAAGATCCCGCGCAACGGCCGCAGGATTTTAGCGCGGTAGTACGGTGGATCGATGAAATCCTGGTGGATTTCGCAGCCAGGAATGGGCGGCGCAGACTCCGCTGGATTTTGATCGGCACGTTGGTGGTGCTATTAGTAATAGGAATCTACTTTCTTCGATGACAAAACTCCTCCTTCTAACCATCCTCCCGCTCCTCTCAGCCGACGACGCCTCAACCAAACTGCTCGGCCGCTGGCGTTCACTCGAAACCTCCAAAGGCGGCATCGGCGCAATGTTCGAATTCCGCAAGGACGGCGTGGTCGACTACAGCCCTGGCGCGGTCGTCGAAATGAAGTACCGGATTGAAGGCGATCAATTGGTTCTTCCTCCCGCAACCATCAACGGGCCGGAACTGAAGGAGACCATGGAGTGGCCGGGAAAGGATAAGCTCCGGCTCAAGGCAAGTGGCGGACCCTGGGTTGAGCTGACGCGCGCCGGTCCGGCGCCCGACGTCAAGAACCCAATCCTCGGCGAGTGGACGTCATCGCGTGAAATGGCCGGCAAGACGATGGAGGTGCGGTATCTCTTCTATTCGGCAGGCAAGGGACTCTTGCTGATTCCATTTCTCAAGCAATCGGGAAGTTATTCGATTCGCGGCGAATCGATTCATTTTGAATTGCCCGGCCGGGATCCGATGGAAGGCAAGTTCAAGGTCGATGGTGATATGCTCGTGATTCCCGGCCCGAACACAGGAGAATCCCGATTCGCGCGCTACTGAAAGGACTACAATGAGCCAGATTATTATCACAATTCAGAGGGACCCGGACGACCCGACCGCCGACTGTTCATCCGGCAACATGGCCGTCGAGATCAAGCCCAATGAAGGCGACACCAGCCAAGCTGCCGATCCTACTGGAAATCTGAAGGGTGGCGCCGTTGAACCGAAGCGCGGAAAACGCGACTTGAATAAGGGTGCTGGAGTGAAGGATTATCCTATCCCCGCCGGCGCCTATGATGCCGATGTTAAGACCGGTAGCGGTAAGAACCCGAATGTGCCGGGCCATGCGCACGAAGCTATTGAGCTGAAAAACGTGAAAGGTTTTCATGACATTCTGATCCATGTCGGCAACACGGCCAAAGACACGGAAGGTTGCATTCTCATCGGTACGCGCGACGACAAGAAACGGTGCATGGTTGCAAGCAGCGTCGCCAAGAACAAGGAACTGCTTGATCTGATTCAGAAGGTGAAGGCCGCCGATAAGACGAATACCAAAACGACGACGATTAAGGTTGTCATCAAGGACCCGCAATAGAAAGAACGCGCCGATCCGGCGATTACTTATAATCTCCAAGTGCTCCTTCGAAGCCTATTTGCCGCGGCGCTGGCCTGTCTCTATCTGCCAGGCGCGGAACTGAATTTATCGTCGGCGCACATTTCCGCTCCCGCCGCGCTTTCGAAAACGGAATCGAAGGCAATTGAGCTGCTGCGGGACGAAATCGAGAAGCGTAGTCTGATTCGTTTGGAATCCGCGCCGTCATCGGGCGGGCCTGCCATCGTCATCACGCGCGGCAACGGGCCGGCCGAAGGTTATACGCTCAAAGCCGACGCCGCCCAGGTTTCGCTTGCCGCCAACGATGCGCGGGGAATGCTTTTCGGCATCGGCCGGCTGCTGCGCGAGTTGCGCATGCGACGCGGCCGGATTTTGATTGATTCAAATCTCAACATCAGGACCGCGCCGAAATATTCGCTGCGCGGCCATCAATTGGGTTATCGTCCGAAAACCAATTCTTACGACGGATGGTCCGTGCCGGTATGGGAGCAGTACATTCGCGACCTCGCCGTTTTTGGAACCAACGCCGTCGAGCTGATTCCTCCACGCTCGGACGACGCGGCCGATAGCCCGCACTTCCCGCTGCCGCCCATGCAGATGATGATCGAGATGTCGCGCCTGCTGGATGAGTACGGACTCGACACCTGGATCTGGTATCCGGCCATGGACAAGGATTATTCGGATCCGAAGACGGTAGAGTTTGCGCTCAATGAGTGGGGCGAGGTTTTTCGTAAGCTGCCGCGGGTGGATGCGGTCTTCGTGCCCGGCGGCGATCCTGGTCATACACAGCCAAAGTTTTTGATGGCGCTGCTCGAAAAAGAAACGCGCGTGCTGCGCCAGTATCATCCCAAGGCGCAGATGTGGGTTTCGCCGCAGAGCTTCAATCGGGAGTGGCTGGATGAATTTCTGGACATTCTAAATCGCGAGCAGCCCGCCTGGTTGAGCGGCGTGGTTTTCGGCCCGCAAGTTCGCATCGGCTTGCCGGAGTTGCGCGCAAAAGTTCCGCAGCGCTATCCCATCCGGCATTATCCGGATATCACGCACAGCCTGCAATCGCAGTATCCGGTGCCCGATTGGGACGTCGCGTACGCGGTCACGGAAAATCGCGAGGTAATCAATCCCCGGCCTCTCGATCAAGCTGCTATCTTTCGGCGCACGCAGCCGTATACCGTGGGATTTCTGACTTACTCGGAGGGCTGCAACGACGACGTCAACAAATTTATCTGGAGCGGGCTGGGTTGGGACCCGAACGCCAACGTGCTCGACATTCTGCGCCAATACAGCCGCTACTTTATTGGTGATGAATACGAAGATTCGTTCGCGCAG
>DATDHK010000253.1:0-5003 GCA_036521635.1 Bryobacteraceae bacterium
GTCTGGCGGAAATCGATGCCATCAAGAAACAGTGCTCCTAGGTCTTCATTGTTTTGGTCTGTGTCAAAGCCAAGGAAATCTGCGTGTTGACGTTAGCTCAGTTTGAGAGACACATCAAGGACCGCCAGGACGATTACCGCACCGCATACGGGAAAGCGGAGGCGCAATCAACGATACTAGTTACCGCCAAACCCAGTCAAAAGTTCCGAGTCTACGTGAACCAGGCAAAGAAGAAAGGGAATCTAATTGGCGAAAAACTAGTTGCCAGAAATGCCTTCCCTGAAATCTTGTTCAGTTGAGCATGGAGGAAAATTCAAACTGATACACTACCAAACTTGCATGTGTGGAAGCATTTCCGGTTTGCATAACATAATGCGAGTGCACGCGTTTTCCTTGGGTTTGTTTTTGACGGCTGCGGTGTGCCTTGCCGCGCCTGCCGGCATTGAGCAGCTCAAGCGCGACTTTGAAAATCCGCCGGACGATGCGCGGATCATGATGCGCTGGTGGTGGTTCGGTCCGGCGGTTAGCAAGCGGGAGCTCGAGCGGGAGATGCGTCTTATGAAGGAAGGCGGCATCGGGGGATTTGAAGTGCAGGCCGTATACCCGCTGGCTTTTGAAAACGCGGCGTATCTTTCCGACGAGTTTCTGGAGGCGCTGCGATTCACCGGCGAGAAAGCGCGCGAGCTGGGGCTTCGCATGGACCTCACGCTGGGGAGCGGCTGGCCGTTTGGGGGTCCGCATATTCCGGTTACGCAGGCCGCCGGCCGGTTGCGGGTTGAACGTGTGTCCGTACCCGCCGACACTGTCTCGATTCCAATTCCTTACCTCACCGAGGGAGAAAAGTTAATTGCGGCATTTCTGGCGCGCGACAACCGCCGTCTCACCGATGTCGACCACGGGCTTCTGCGCGTGCCTCGCGATGCCCAAGTTGTGCTGTTCTTCATCGCCAGCCGTACCGGTCAAATGGTAAAACGCGCCGCCGTGGGCGCGGAAGGTTTCGTGCTGGATCATTACGATCGCGCCGCAATCGAAAATCATTTGAAGTACGCCGGCGAGCGCATGCTGAAGGCTCTCGGGAAAAATCCTCCGTACGCCGTGTTCAGCGACAGCCTGGAAGTTTACGGATCGGACTGGACCGGCGACCTGCTCGATGAATTCCGCAAACGCCGGGGATACGATCTCACGCCATATTTGCCCGCGCTGAGCGGCGACATCGGCGACAAGACCGCGGATGTCCGGCACGATTGGGGTGAGACTCTGACAGAGCTCGCCAACGAGCGTTACCTTACGCCGCTCCGCGAATTCGCGCAGCGGCATGGCACGCGTTTCCGTTCGCAGACTTACGGCATTCCGCCGGTTACCCTTTCGAGCAACGCGCTGGTGGATTTGCCGGAGGGCGAGGGAACGCAATGGCGGCAGTTTTCGGCGACGCGCTGGGCTGCGTCCGCCAGCCATCTCTACGGGCGTCCGGTGACATCGTCGGAAACGTGGACCTGGCTGCATTCGCCGGTGTTCCGCGCCACGCCGCTGGACATGAAAGCGGAAGCGGATCTGCATTTTCTGCAAGGAATAAATCAACTGATCGGTCATGGATGGCCGTATTCGCCGCCGGAAGCGGGTGAACCGGGATGGCGATTTTATGCGGCTGCGGTGTTCAATCAGCACAATCCGTGGTGGCTGGCGATGCCGGATATCGCACGCTATTTGCAGCGCGTGAGTTTCCTGCTGCGGCAGGGCCAGCCGGCCAATGATGTTGCTGTGTACCTGCCGACGGACGATGCCTGGGCGCGGTTCACGGCGGGTCACGATTCCATCAACCAGTCCATGGATGCGCTGCTGGGTCCGAATGTGATTCCGCAAATCCTGGATGCGGGCTACAATTTCGATTTCATTGACGACGATGCGATCGCTAGCGTGGGCGTTCCGTATCGCATTTTGATTCTGCCGGGCGTCGAGCGCATGCCGCCGGCGACTCACCGGAAACTCGAAGCATACGCGAGCAAGGGTGGAATCGTGGTGGATACGCGCCGGCTGACAGATGAAAAACAGCTAGGCTCAACGCTGAATAAGCTGCTGCCCGCCGACGTCGCTGCGGCGCCGGAGATTGGGTTTGTGCACCGCAAGCTCGATTTCGCCGACGTCTATTTTCTGGTAAACACCAGCAACCATCGGGTCCACTCGCAAGCTGCTTTTCGAGTCGCCGGCCTCGAGGCTGCATGGTGGAATCCTTTCAACGGCGAGGTGACGCGGGCGAACGATGGGGCGCGCATCGACTTGGACCTTGCGCCTTACGAGTCGCGCGTGCTGGTGTTTTCGAAAGATCGCGTCGAGGGCCGGCCGCTCGCGGGATCGCCGCCGGCGCCGATCGATTTGAGCTCAGACTGGCGCGTCAAATTCGCGGGTGCACCGGAGTCTGCGCCCATGCACGAACTCCGTTCCTGGACCGCGGACGAACAAACGAAATATTTTTCCGGACAGGCGACGTACGAAAAAACCGTGACCATTTCGCAATCGGTGGCGGGTCCGCTGCGCCTGACCTTCGGCGAAGGAACGCCGGTGGACCGTTCGTCCGAGCGCAGGGCGGCGAACGGAATGCGCGCGTGGCTGGAGAGTCCGGTGCGAGAGGCGGCCGCGGTGTACGTCAACGATCGGCTGGCCGGCATGGTTTGGTGTCCGCCGTACGAAGTGAACGTTACGGGGCTGCTGCATCCGGGCGAAAACAAACTGCGCATCGTCGTCGCGAATCTGGCTATTAATGCGATGGCGCGGGGGCCGCTGCCGGATTACAAACTTTTGAACAGCCGCTATGGGGAGCGCTTCCAGCCGCAGGATCTGGTGAATCTGCAACCGCTGCCTTCAGGGCTGCTCGGTCCAATTCGGCTTGTGAGGCAGGATGATATCCTGCGGCCGATTGGTAATCGGCCTGTTCGGTGATTTTCGAAAGCTTCGGTAGGCCGAGTACCACTCGGCCGAAGGTTACCAACCTGTTTCCCGCTAGGATATCCAGTCGGCTTCCCCGGGAGAAGGCTCAATCCGTGACGCGGCCGAGCACGCGGGCACGATCACGCAGGGCGCTGACAAGTTTCCCATAGCCGTCGGCTTCGAACAGACGGACCGCGTGCCAAGCTGCGAGACGTGCCGGTATGCCGCACGATTCCAAGAGCACCGGGATGAGGTAAAGCTCGCCGTCGGCCCGTTGATGCGCGGCGTCCCAGGCAAAATCCATTTCCGCTTGGATGAATCCCGCCTTCGCAATCGAGACGGCAGACAAGCAGGCGAGTACAATATCCGATCGTTGGATGTCGCGGCGGATGCGGTCTTCCCACTCATCGCCGGGCGCCAGAGACTCAATGTCCAGCCACGGATAGAAACCGTCGAGCTTGAGTTTGGTATAGAGGTCGCGCACCCGCGCCTTGTCCTCCGATGCGTGACAGAGGAACACGGAAAGGCGATTTTCGAGCGCTGTTTTGACGACTGGGGCCAAGTCCAAGAGACGGACTAGCGGGCTGTTGGTCCACTTTTCGGCATTTTTCTTCTGTTGATCTCCGACTTCGGATACTGGCTCAACCTGATCGGCGGTCAACCTCTCGGGTGGATTTCCTCGATAACCGTCTGGGCCGTCGAACCTGACTGTATAACTACCGTCCTGATCGTCATATGCCAGCACGTCACCGGTACAATCCCAACCTGGATGGTCGCGATCGTCGCAAAAGAAGCGGTCTCCAGGGCGTAAGACAGTTCCGTTATAGCTCTGATACTTCCGAAGGCCGGACAAGGGGCGCAATTTCTCTTCCTCCACTGTGGCGAGTGCATTTAGGCCTTCCGAACGTAGCCGCTTGATTTGGGCACGGCGCGTGTTAAAGAACCACTGCAACAGCAAGTCGTCGTCGTCCTCGGAGGGATTCGCGGCGCTAAAGATCTGTTCGAGGAGTTCGAGTTGCGTGGCATTCCCGGGCGGGTGGTTCAATCGCGCTTGCCGGATTCTGTCCAGGATTCGCATAACCCCTCAGCGTATTACAGGCTGGTTACGGGCTGGAAGGGCACGGACTCGCGAAGCACCGGCCGGCAAATCACTTCGGACCTTCCGCCTTCGGGACTTTGACGATCCGGTAGCCGATGAAGCGCGCGTGCTTCGGGTATTCGCAAATCGCATCCCGGTCGAGATTTTTGTCGCTCTCGGAGAGGCTCTCGTAGGGTTTCAGGAGTGGATGACGCAGAGCCAGGTTGTTGCGCGAGCGCCAGTAGCTCCAGCCGTCGATTCGTTTGCTTTCTTCCCAGCCGCGGTGCTCGGCGTTAGCCATTAGTTCCACGTCGTCCTTGGGGAACTCCGTTACCGCATCGGGTCCTTCTTGGCCTTCCTCGAGCCTGTAACCCGCTACCGCCAGCACATCGGGAATGCGCCGCGCCGCCATGATGTTCGGGTCCGTGATCTCCGCGTCCGATTCGTCGTACGCTCGCGCGAGTGGCCGTCCTCCTTGTTCGGCGCGTTGTTCGGGCGTAAGCGACTCAAGATATTTCTTGTGAATTAACGGCGCGAGAACTTCAGCCTTGTCCTGGAATCGCTCCATTAGCCCGTGAAACTCCCCCACGTCTTTAACGTAAAGTCCTAATACCTCGTTGGGCGGGAGGTAGGCCCGGCGCAGAGGGACACCGCCGCGATCGCGGATGGCCAACACCAGCTTCTCCAACGACCGCGCGCCATTGCGATACTTAGTCACCGCGAGAAGTGCGTTCACCAGTGAGCTCTCAATCCTCAGAGCTTCGTCCTTACCCAGTTCGAGAGCGGCGCGCATGATTATGGCGCGCCGGATGGGGAACTCGCGGTCCCCGGCATCCTCAGTTTCGCCATCCGGCTTCAGCCGGCGGTTGGGGCCCGCAATATCGAGAAATCCGGCGAGGCGGCTCTCGAAATCCGGTCCTTTGCAAAGACGGAAGCGGGCCGGCTCCTTCGGGTTCCGGAAGCTTTCAAACGTGCAACTGGTGCCGCCCGCGAAGACGAACAC
>DATDHK010000254.1:0-7490 GCA_036521635.1 Bryobacteraceae bacterium
CCCCACAAAAAGCATTCTATTTGTGCTGTAGCTCCCAATCGTAGTGGATACCTTCATCGTCGTAAGAGATGCGGCCTTCATCCTGCGGGTCGTAAAATCGGTCGGTCAAATAAACCAAAAAGCCCGGGGCGCTGCCGATCACTTTGTAGCCATGGCCGACCCCCGGCGGGATCAGCAACTGCCACGGACGCAGCGTCCCCAGATAGATCGTATTGCGCACACCGAATGTCGCCGAGCCCTTGCGCAAGTCCACCAGCGCCACCTGAAACATGCCCTGCACCGGCGCCCAGCAATCCGTCTGGTGGCGATGGAAGTGAAAAGCTTTGATCGTTCCCGGATAACTCAACGCGGCGGAAACCTGGGTCGAGTCTTTCGGAAAGTCCGCCGCCAGGCCGTGCCCAATTCGCGTGACCTCCAGAAAATAACCGCGATCGTCCGGCCACAAAGCATACGGAGCCAGCCGCACTCCGGCTATCAGGTCTTTTGAATCCGGCGTCAGAATTACCTTGCCGATTCCTTTTTCGCAGGCCGGCGTCGAAATTTCAACAGCACTCATACGCCTGGCACTACCGCGGAAACTACCGGTTCCTCAACGCCGGTTTCGGCTTCGGTTCGAGCGCGCGTTCCCGCTACCAGATTGGCCGCCCGCAGCAGCGATTCAAACGTGCCGGCATCGGTCCACCAGCCTTTCAAATACGCGTACGTCATGGAACCTTCTCGAATGTAGGCGTTGTTGACATCCGTAATTTCGAGCTCGCCGCGGCCCGACGGAACCAGCACGCGAACCTTCTCGAACACAGTCTCGTCGTACATGTAGATGCCCGTCACGGCGTAGTTCGACTTCGGTCTTTTTGGCTTCTCTTCAATGCCCACGATCCGTCCGTCGCGCATCTCGGCAACGCCGAATCTTTCGGCGTCCACAACTTCCTTGAGCAAAATCTTCGCGCCCGATTTCTGGTTCTTGAAATCGTCCACCGCTTCCCGGATGGTGCCTTCGATGATGTTGTCGCCGAGGATGACGCAGATGCTGGAGCCGTCGGCAAAGTGTTCCGCCAGCGCCAGCGCGTCCGCGATTCCGCCCTCGCCTTCCTGATAGGTGTAGTCCAAATGTTTCAGGCCGAACTCTTTTCCGTTGGCCAGCAAACGCAGAAAATCGCCTGAATTGCGTCCGCCGGTCACCACCAGAATCTCTTTAATTCCGGCATCCACCAAGGTTTGGATCGGGTAGTAAATCATCGGCTTGTCGTAAATCGGCAGCAGATGTTTATTCGTAATCTTGGTCAACGGAAACAGCCGGCTCCCCGTGCCACCCGCCAGAACAACGCCCTTCATGAATCCTCCAGAAAGTATTTTCCATCATAACAACTGACCATTGAGTGCGTGCTACAATCGGCTCCGCAATGCAGATATACGAATGGAATCAAGTGGAAAAAGAGCAATTGAGCCCCACCTTCGCGCGCCAGGTAATTCATAGCGACGCGATGACCGTGGCGCGCGTTTATCTTCGGAAGGGCTGCAGCGTGCCGGAACATAGCCACCATAACGAGCAAATCTCGATGATGGAACAGGGCTCGCTCAAGTTCGTGGTCGCCGGTCAAGAGAAGGTGCTGACGGCCGGCCAAGTGCTGCGGATTCCACCCCATGTCCCGCACAGCGTCGAAGCCCTGGAAGACTGCATTGCAGTAGACTTATTTTCGCCGCCCCGCGAAGATTGGATTCGCGGCGACGACTCGTACCTGCGCAAGTAAAGGCTTTTAACTACTCCTGGGCATCAGCAGAAATCGCTCGATCGATATCCTCGCACTCCGATCTATTCTGAGCGGCGTTCGATGAAACACTACTTTGATCTCGTCGAACTCGCGCAGGGCCGTGGATGCCGGAATCGCGAACGCCAGAGTTTCCGGCGCCGGAAAATGCGACCCGGTCCACGGCCTGCCCGAAGGTCTGGACGTCACTTCCGCGGTTCCCAAGCTTTCCGACTGCCGCGCCGCGCCATCGATCAGAATAATCTCCAACGTTATTGTGCCGGGATAACGATCGATATTCGAGATCGCCATCTGAATGCCGCTGCAACAGCGCAAGTCGATGGCGTGATCCAATTTTTGATGCGCTTCCATGGACAAGGGCCGATGGTCGGTCGTAACGAACGACAACGCGAGGGGCGTGCCTTTGCGTAAATAAGAAGTCCGCGGCGGGCGCACGTTCGGGGGTTTGAACATCCAGTACTCGCCGGTAAACGGAATGTTGGATGGTTTCGGAAGATCGGCGGCGGGCGGCGCGGTAGATGAATGGGGTTGCGGGGCGACGAGAGCTTTGGGAGGTTCCGTCTCGGGAACCAGAACGACCCCTGGGAAACTTTTGTCGGTAACATCCACGTTGTCCGAGGGCGGCGTATACAACCTGGTCACCTTTTCCGCCGGCCCGCGCGGTTCCTCCCGCCCAGCGAGTTTCCTCATTAACGCCCTAACTGTTTGCACCGGCCCGGGCCGCCGCTTCACGCCGGTTGCATCGCGATCGAAACTTTGCCCCGGCGCTCGCGCCAAACCGCCCACGGTTAATCCCGCCGCCAGAATCACCGTAAGCAGGACGCCCAGAATCGCCCGCGGCAGACTTGCCGCCGGAGCGGTCTGCGCGCTTCCAGAAATCAGTACGAGCAAAGTCAGCATAGCCAGACTCAAACAAACCAGAGCGGCGGCCAGCAGCGGATATCCAAGAGGCAACAGCAACGCCCCGCTCTCGAGAGAGAGCGCCGCGATCAGCGCAGGAATCAAATCCCGGACCCGGAATGTTGGTAGCGGAGGCCCAAATAGGGAAGACGTTACCGTGACGAAGCGTGCGGTCTCCGGCGGATGAAACAGGCGCCATTGATCGTGGAGCAATCGTGTCGCGCTCACCACCAGGACTAGCGCCGCGCCGATGGCCGCCGGAGATAACGCGGTGAGAAGAATCGCCGCGGGCGCAAACCAAACCGCCGTGGCGGATGTGCGAACGGCCAGCAGAGCCGCATCATGGCGAATGGATCGTGCAATAGCGAAGTAGAGGACCAGCGCGATCGCCGCCCCCGAACCGCACGCGAATAAGGCGTGCAGCAGCGCGCTGCGGACGATTTCGGCCAACGGCTGCTGGCTCAATCGCGGCAGCACGGCGGCCGACCACACTATCCACCCGGTGGCGGCCAAGCCGGCCACCTGCGCCGTCAGCATAAGTCCGCGCCGTGCGGAGATCATTTCTCTCTGGCTTATCTGACACCGCCGGGTGACATTTGGTTCCGGCACAGTTCCCGTCACTATGTGCTGTAGAATGGCGTTTAGAACCAGGCGATCATGCCACAACCAATCCTTGAGTCTCCCGTCAGCTCGCCCGACAATGCATTGTCCGCCGGCGCGCAGGCGTTCCTTGCGAACATACGCACGGTAGCCGCCGTTTCACCGGACGTAGCGCGCGCCATCGTGCAAGAGCTGATCGATCAGCGGACCAACCTGAAGCTGATCGCCAGTGAAAACTATTGCTCGCTCGCGGTTCAATCCGCGATGGCGAACCTTTTGACCGACAAGTATGCCGAGGGCGTTCCCTACAAGCGGTTCTACGCGGGTTGCGATAATGTCGATCACATCGAAGATCTGGCGCGGCAGACAGCCTGCAAATTATTCGATAAAGCGCATGCCTACGTGCAGCCGCATAGCGGCGCCGACGCGAACCTCGTGGCTTTCTGGGCGATCCTCAGCACGAAAATCGAAGCTCCCGCGTTCAAGGATCTGAACACCACCGATCCGAACCAGCTATCGCGGCCGGATTGGGAGAAAATCCGGCAGAGCCTCGGCAACCAGCGATTGCTGGGAATGGATCTCAGCGCCGGCGGCCATTTGACGCATGGCTATCGCAGGAACGTGTCGTCCAGAATGTTCGACGCGTATGGATACGGTGTCAGCCCATCCACGAATTTGATCGACTACGGCGAGTTGCAACGCATCGCCGGCGATGTCCGTCCGCTAATTCTGCTGGCGGGCTACAGCGCCTACTCGCGCAAGATCAACTTCGCAAAAATGCGCGAAATTGCCGACAGCGTTGGCGCGGTGCTGATGGTGGACATGGCCCATTTCGCCGGATTGGTGGCCGGGAAAGTGTTCACCGGCGAATTCAATCCCGTGCCTTACGCGCAAGTGGTGACCACTACCACACACAAAACCCTGCGAGGCCCGCGCGGCGGCATGGTGCTGTGCGACGAGGAATTTGCCGAACAGGTCGACAAAGGCTGCCCGCTGGTTTTGGGCGGACCGTTGCCCCACGTTATGGCCGCGAAAGCGGTGGCATTCCTGGAAGCGTCCCGTCCTGAATTCAGCGATTACGCGCACGCCATCGTGAAAAACGCGCAGGCGTTGAGTGCCGCGTTGGTGGCGAACGGATGCAAGGTTGTGACCGGTGGAACCGACAATCATCTGGTGCTGGTGGACGTGACGCCCTACGGAATCACCGGCCGTCAAGCTGAATCCGCGGTGCGCGAATGCGGCATCACGTTAAACCGCAATACCATTCCTTTCGATGCGAACGGACCATGGTACACCAGCGGCCTGCGGCTGGGCACGGCCGCCACCACTACGCTGGGAATGAGGGAAGCGGAGATGCAAGAGATCGCGGCAATTCTCGCGCTGGTCCTTTCCAACACGACTCCCGAGCAGACCGATTCCGGTACGAGCAGCAAAGCCAAGTATCGCGTTTCACCCGATGCCGCCGCGCGAGCGCGGGCGAAGGCGCAAGCGCTGTTGAGCAACTACCCGGTGTATGCCGAATTGCCTCTGGATGCGATCCGCAAAGCGGCGGGCATGGACTAACCGGCCGGCGCCCAAATCGTGAAAGTTCGCACCTTAAGCATCAGCATCCCCGGTTGGCCCACGTCCCAAGAAATCCGGAAAGCCGCCGGCCAGTTCCAGCGCGCGGCGGATCATTTCAACGACTTCGGATTGGAGGTTCAAAGTTGCCGGCTGGCGCTGGATCATTGGGATCATTCCGTAATCGGAAATGCGCCCCGGGATCGCCGGGCAGCGATGGCCAAAGCTCTTGACGCCGGTTGCGCTGAAGCGGGAATCGAATTCTGCAGCCTGGGCGTTGTAACGCGCAAAGCGGATATCGAACAAATTGGCGAGTTGATCGCATCGAACAGCCGGTTGAATTCCTGCGTTGTCCTGAAATCGGTGAACCAGGATTCGGACGCCGAGCTCGTTCAAGCCAGTGCGCGCGCGATACAGTATCTGGCGGCCAATACGTCCGACGGCGGGGGGAACTTCCGTTTTGGAATCGGGTTTCAGATAGGCCCCCACTCGCCATTCGTTCCAGGCCCGTATCACGATGGCGGCGAGCCTTGCTTCACCATCGGATTTGAAAACAGCGATCTGCTGGTGGAGGCTTTTAGAACGGGCGGCGGAATGGGCACTTTGCGGTCGAATCTTTTCAAGCTGCTCAATGCAAAATATCAAGAGATCGAGCGGTCGGCTGTCAAGCTATCGAGCGCCTTGGGTTTGAAATTCGGAGGCATGGATACGTCCATCGCGCCATCGCTGGTTCCCGCTGAAAGCATCGTCGAAGCATTCCGTTTTGCGGGCGTGGAGTTTGGTGAATTCGGGACGTTGGCGCTGTGCGGATTGGTGACGGGCGTGTTGAAATCCATCGAGGTAAAGCGCGTTGGCTACTGCGGCATCATGCTTCCAATTCTCGAAGATGTGGGCTTGGCGCGCGCGGCGGTGGAAGGGCGGCTGGGCATTGCGCAAGTGCTCTCCTACGCCAGTGTTTGCGGGGTCGGCGTCGATATGGTTGCGCTGCCGGGCAACGTGTCGGCGGAGCGGCTTCAGGCGCTGATCAGGGATGTGGGAACCATGGCCGGCCGGTTGCAGAAGCCGCTATTGGTTCGAGTCCTGCCGGTCCCGGGCAAGTCCGCGGGTGAGCTGACGAATTTTTCCTCGCAGTACATTTCCAATTCAAACATAATGAGGTGACGGGAAGGTGTGAAAAAATCAAGAACCAAGGAACACAAGGAACACAAGGAACACGGGGAACACTAGGAACACGGGGAACACTAGGAACACCAGACCAGTTCGGGCGAGTGGAATGATTTCGAGGAACGGAGGAAGGCGCTGGATATCGCACTTGTTTCTGGTGTTCCTCGTGTTCCTCGTGTTCCCCGTGTTCCTTGGTTCTTGATCTTTTCACAGCTTCCAGTCACCTCATTACCGGGCAAGTGTTAGCCTTGATGGAGCCATGAGCGCTCCGAGTCCAATCCTGCACCCCGATCTGAACGGCCGCGTCGCCATTGTTACCGGAGCCAGCCGGGGAATTGGGAAAGCGCTCGCTATCCGTCTGGCTCAGGAGGGCGCGGACGTTGTGGTGGCGGCCAAGAGCGAGCAATCCACCGATCGCCTTCCGGGCAGCATCCACGAAACGGCCGACGCCATCCGCGCCGTGGGCCGACGCGCGCTGGCCGTTCCAACCGACGTTCGCGACGAAGGCGCCATCCGCAACATGATCGAGCGCACCATCGCCGAGTTCGGGCGACTCGACATTCTGGTGAACAACGCGGGCGCAATTTGGGCCCAACACATTCTGAGCACGCCGCCCAAACGCTTCGACCTGATGATGGGCGTCAACACGCGCGCCGCCTACATCGCCTGCTATTATGCGCTGCCGCAAATGGTGAAACAGCAGTGGGGGCACGTGTTGAATATGTGCCCGCGCCTTTCCAACGATCCGTCGCCGGGGAAAGTGGCGTACATGATTTCGAAACTGGGGATGGCCCGGCTGGCCATCGGTCTCGCAGCGGAGCACCAGGGCGATAACATCGCCGCCAACGCTCTGTGGCCCAGAACCCTCATCGAAAGCCAGGCGTCCATCAACTGGAAAATGTCGGACCGCTCGCAATGGCGCACGCCCGAAATCCTGTGCGACGCCTCGCTGGCCATCTTCGCGCAAGAGCCCCGTACGTCGACCGGCCGGCAGTGGATCGATGAAGATGCGCTCGCCGAGTTGGCCGGCGTCACGAATTTCGATCGCTATTGGTGCGAAGGCAAAGCGCCCGCGAATCCGGTCTACATCGACAAGTGGTGAACGTCACGCGTGAACAAAGCGCAGTGACGATTCGTTCATGCAATAGCGCAGGCCGGTCGGCGCAGGACCATCGTTGAATACATGTCCAAGATGAGCGCCGCAGCGCTTGCACAGCACTTCCACGCGCTCCATGAACAGGCTGGTGTCCTTGTGGGTGCGAATGTTTTCCTCGGCGATCGGAGCCCAAAAACTAGGCCAGCCCGTGCCCGAATCGAACTTGGCTTCCGACCGGAACAGTGCATTGCCGCAGCAGATACAGCGAAAAATGCCGGCAGTGTGGATCTTATAGTAGGTTCCGGTGAAGGGTAGATCGGTGCGAGGCTGGCCAGGCGTGCGCACCGGGTCGCCTCGCGCGTCAGCGCCCGCACTTGCGCTCCCTGCTGGGCGAGGAGCGGCAC
>DATDHK010000255.1:0-2346 GCA_036521635.1 Bryobacteraceae bacterium
GGGCTGCCGCAGAGTAATGAAGGATTGCGGCGCCGTCCAATGGCAGCCTGCCGACAACGGCATCCAGCCGGCCTTCATTTGCCAAAAAGGATTGTCCTTTCCGAAATCGACGTAGGACATTTCGTGACCGTCGCCTGGAAAGCTGCCGGTACGGACCTGCAGGCGCAAATTGTCCCAGGTGAACAGCAGGGCGTTTGGACGGCGTATCGCCTCCTTGGCTTCAGGCTCCACAATCGCATAGACCGGCAGATCGTAACGCGCGAGCGCAAACTGGAAGAGGCCTCTTTGACCATAGTTCCTGAAATCGCCAGGCGTCCCGTCGTAGACCACGGCTGTTGGAGCGGGATGAGCCGCCAGGCTCTGAAGAATCTGATTCACGTACGGAACATGGTCGTAGTGGTAAGCGATGAGCGGCTTCCGCTGCGTCCGCAATTCGTCGTAGCTCGCCGGAATCCAAAAAATCAGGAACAGCACAGCCCACCAGGGTTTCCACTGGGCCACGCCGGCCACTGCTACTGCGAACATCAGCAGCGGAACGTAAAGGTACGCCTCGAATTGCCGCCCCGGGAAACAGAACATGGGCGTCATCAGGATCCAAAAACCTGCCACCCCCCAGGTCACTATGCGCTGCCGCAGAAACAGCAGGCCGATTGAAACGATCAGCCCCGCGAGCGGCGCGTACAAAACCTTTCCTCCGTAATAAGCGATGCCGGACCACAAACTCGCGGCGGTCAACTGAATTGTGTAACCCGTCACGGGGACTCTGGGAATCATCAGGGACTGCAATCCGAAGGAAAGCGACATCAGAAAAAACGGAATGAGAGGCTTCCACCGTAGCCGTCCCGAATTGTTTTGGCGGCCGAAGAACCATTCGTAAAGCAGCAGCACCACTGGAAGCATCAACTCAATTTCCTTGCTTTTAAATGCCAGCCAGGCGCACAAAAGGCTCAGGAAAATCCGATCCTTCCGATACAAAAGCATGGCGAGAATGACCCAGAAACCGCATAGTACGTCGTAAATGTACATGGGCTTCCAGTAAGCGGAAAGGCTGGACATGTGCAATGTGAAAAATGCGCAGCCGAGCGCGGCGGACAGCGGCCGCAAGCCGAGACGCCGGAGAAACAGCCAGAGCATCAGGCCGGTGGCAAGGTGCAAGATCTGGAGTATCGCCACATAGGCCGCGAAGTGAAAACCCGCAGTGGCGCCCATGGCTTTGTAAAACATGGCGCCGAGCGGGCGAAAATTCGGCAGCAAGGCCAGCGTGAAGGCCGACTTGACAAGCGACCACCACGGCTCGAATATCGCCAGGTTGGAAAAATCGTCATCGCTGAAGTAGCTCTGGAAGGCGCCTTTATTGAAGATGATAAAAATCCCCAGGATGAGCAGCAGGAGCAGCGCGTTCAAATAGCGCTGGGGAAGTTTCTTGAATCGTTCAAGAATAGGATCGAAAGGCGGGACGCTCACAGCGTTGCCTATTGTCGCATCATTGGCGGCAAAGCCGGATTTCAATCGTACCGAAGCGTCGTGAGCGGATCGATGCGCGACGCGCGACGCGACGGGAAATAGGCTGCCGCCGCGCAAGCGGCTAGAACCAGCGCCACTCCGCCGGAATACGCCGCCACATCGAACGTGTTGATCATCACCAACACCGAAGCCAGGATTTTCGACATTCCCATCGCGAGCACGCCACCGGCCAGAGCGCCGATGATCGCCAGCCTCATCGACTGCCTCAACACCAGGCCCGTCACCGCGTGGCTGGTCGCCCCCATCGCCATTCGAATGCCGATCTCCTTGGTGCGCTGCGAGACCGCGTACGACACGACGCCGTAGATGCCGGTGAGCGTCAGCAGCAACGCCAAAATTCCAATAGCGGTCGACGTCCAATATGCAACGTGGAAGGAGTAGGTATCTTCGGTGACCCACTCTTGGATTTGAAGCTTGTGAATCTCATCCAGCGGGTTGGCATCCAGTGTCGTGAGATTGGCGTCCAGCCTTCGCCGAGCCGTCTCCGCATCGCCGTGCACGCGAACGAACAACTTGCTGCCCGCTGTTTGCGGGCTGGCGGGAAAATAGACCAGGGTCTTTTCGTCGCCGTTGGTGAGCCACCGGCTGATTTCATCGCGTGCAATGCCGACGACGCTGACCGCCCTTTGATCGGGACCCACGCGCAAGGATTGGCCTATTGCATCCCGATTCGGCCAAAGCTGCTGTGCCGTGGACTCGCTGACGATTGCGATGGGCGCTGCCGTGCGCGATTCATCGCCGGTAAAGTTGCGTCCGCGCACAATGGGTATTTCGAAGAGGGTGAAATATTCCGGCGACACTTTATTGGACGCGATTTGAAGC
>DATDHK010000256.1:0-8248 GCA_036521635.1 Bryobacteraceae bacterium
AATATTTGACTACATTCAACCCGAGCATGCGGCGCTGATGCATCTCCTACGGCGGCCAGTTCTGTGGTTACCACTCGTCGATAATGAGAGCTTGCGATATGCTGCCGTACCTTGATCCGGACGAACCGTCGGCGGAAGGACTAACTCGTGCCGGGAAATACTTGGGCTTGCGATTAGGGCCCCTTCCGCAACGTCAATTTCCCGCGATGGGATATCATGTGAAACTACCCCGGTCCCGCCGGTGTTAGATCCAAGGTAAGCCATGGACCCTGAGCGTCGAGAACGGCTGCGCTATTTCGGTTTCGCCGGCATCGTCGGCGTCCTGCTCCTGCTGAACCTCAGCGGCATTTTCACAACAGTCTTCGGAATCGATACCGCCGCCATCCTCACCGTCCTCGGCGGCTACCGGATTTTCCGCAACTCCATCGCCGCTCTGCTTGAAGGCAATATCTCGGCCGACCTCGCCATTTGTGTCGCGGTCATCGCCGCGCTCGCGATCGGCCAATATCTGGCGGCGGCTGAGGCCATGTTCGTCATGCTGATCGGCGAAGGCCTGGAAGCCTACGCGGCCGGGCGCACGTCCGCCGCGATTCACCGATTTGTCGAGCGCATGCCCCGCCGCGCCCGCTTGCTCCGCGGCACGCAGGAGATCGAAGTGGATGCAGCGTCGCTCACGCCCGGCGACGAGATCGTGGTTCGCGCGGGCGAGCGCATCCCGTCCGACGGCGTGATCTCGCTGGGAATTTCGAGCATCGACGAAAGCACCATCACCGGCGAGTCCTTACCGCGCGAGAAACAGCCCGGCGATGAAGTCTTCTCCGGCACCTTGAACGGTAACGCTCTGCTGCACATCTCCGTGACTCGCGCCGGTGACGAAACCACGCTCTCGCGCGTAATCCGTCTCGTCCAGGAAGCAAGCCAGCAACGCGCGCCGGTCGAGCGTCTGGCCGACCGCTTCGCCCGCTACTTCCTGCCCGCACTGCTGATCGCCGCCGGCCTTACCTTTTACTTCACTCGCGACTGGTTGCGAACCGTGGCCGTGCTATTGGTGGCCTGTCCGTGTGCGCTGATCCTGGCCACACCCACCGCAATGGTCGCGGCCATCGGAGGCCTGGCGCGGCGAGGCATTCTGGTCCGCGGCGGAACGGTGTTGCAGTTGGCGGCCAAGATCGACACGGTGCTGTTCGACAAAACCGGCACCGTAACCGAAGGCCGCTTCGAAATTGTACGGCTACTGCCCGTCGCCACCAGCGAGGACGAATTGTTGCGGCTGGCGGCAGCGGCCGAAAGCGGATCGGAGCACGTGCTGGCCCGCGTGATTCAAGAAGAAGCCGCGCGGAGGGACTTGCCGCCATTAAGTACGGAGCAGGCGCGCGTCCTTCCCGGCCGTGGCGCCGAGTGCCTGGTGGATGGCGAACCGGTTCGCGCCGGCAACGCGGCTTTTCTCACGGAATTTGGAATCCACGGATTCGATCCGCTGCTCGAAGAAGCGGACCGCTTGGGCGCCACAACCATTCTGGTTGCGACAGGCGACCAACTGGCAGGCGCAATCTTGCTGCGCGATCGCATTCGCGAAGGCGCATGGGAAGCAGTGCAGGGCTTGGCCGCGCTGGGCATGACCCGTCAGATCATGCTCACAGGCGACCGGCGGAAGGCTGCCGAAGCAGTCGCCCGCGAAATCGGAATCCCGTTAGTCGAAGCCCAACTTCTGCCGGAAGAAAAACTCGATCACGTCCGCCGTTGGATGGCGCAGGGAAACCACGTGGCCATGGTGGGTGAAGGTTTGAATGACGCGCCCGCATTGGCCGCGGCGCACGTGGGAATCGCCGTCGCCGGCGCAAGTGACATCACGGCGGAGGCGGCGGATGTGGTGTACCTCGGGCATTCACTTGAGAAACTTCCGAAGCTCTTTGAAGTAAGCCGCAAGGCCGTAGCCACGGCGTGGCAGAACATTATCCTGTTCGCCGGCATTGTCAATCTGCTTGCGGTCGGCGCGGCAGCCACCGGCGTAATCGGCCCTTTGGGCGCCGCCTTCACGCATCAACTCTCTTCGTTATTCGTGATGCTGAACTCTCTTCGTCTGCTGCGCATCGAAGGCACTAGCGTCCGTCGTCTTAAATGGCTCACTCATCCACGAGTGCAACACGTGTGGAACGGCCTGCGGCATTTGACGGACAAGTTCGATGCGCGTGACCTGTTTCTAAACATCGTCGATCGCCGCCGCGAATTGGCGCGGCCAGCGTTGATCGCCATCGTTGCACTGCTCCTCCTGAACGGATTCTACGCACTTCGTCCGAATGAAGTCGGAGTCATCGAGCGCTTCGGACGCAAAGTTCTGCCGCTTCGCGATCCCGGATTGCACTACAAGCTACCTTGGCCGATCGAACGGCTCACGCGCATGCAGGCCAGCCGCGTACGCACGGTCGAGATCGGTTTTCGATCCGCCTCCGGCAAGGCTGCTTCAGAACCGCTCACATATGAATGGAACGTCCAGCACCGCACCGGACGATTCCAAAGTAAGCCTGAAGAGTCGTTGATGCTCAGCGGCGACCTGAACATGATCGAAGTGAACGCAGCGATCCACTACCGGCTTCGGAAGCCCGACGATTTTCTGTTCCGGCAAATGGATGGCGATGCGACGGTTCGAACCGCCGCCGAGTCGGTGCTGCAATCGGTAACCACCACCAGCGCGCTCGACAATGTCCTGACGTTCGACCGTTTGACTCTCGAAGCGCGTCTGCGCACCGAGCTACAGACCCGGCTGGACCGCTACGAGACAGGTGTGGAAGTGCTTGGCGCGCGCCTGCTGGATGTGCATCCGTCGCTCGAAGTTGTGGATGCATTCCGCGAAGTGTCCGCGGCGTTCGAAGAGAAGAACCGCTTGATCAACGAATCGGAAGGTTACCGCAACGAACAGGTTGCGTTGGCGCGTGGAAACGCCCAGGCCCGAGTGGTAGACGCCGACAGTTATTCGCAGGGGCGCAAGAACCGCTCTGAAGGCGATGCCAGCCGATTCGGCCAGAGCGAGGAAGCCTTTCGCGCCGCGCCGGCCCTCACCGAAATGCGATTATTTCTGGAGTCGATGGAACAAATTCTTACAGGGAAACGCAAGATGATCGTCGACTCAAGCAAAGGCCGCCGGTCTTTGCTGTTGATTGAAGACGGCGTCGAGTTGTCTCCCGCCACAATACCCAGCATCCTGCCGGAGCGGCCTCGGCCACCCGGCGACTAGGAAAAAATTCATGATGCTTGAAAAATACAAACGTTATTATCCGCTGGCAGGCGCTCTCGCACTTCTGATCCTCGGCTGGCTCACGTTCTACACAGTGCGCGAAACGGAATTCGTGCTAATCACCCAGTTCGGCCGGCCGCTCTACACGGTGACGGACGCCGGCCTGCATGCCAAATGGTTTTTCCAAAGCACAAACTACTTCGACCGGCGGCTGCGCGTTTACAATCCGCGCCCGTCGGAATTCCTGACTCACGATAAGAAGAACCTGGTCATCGAAAGTTATGTAGCCTGGCGAATTCAAGATCCGAAGCGGTTTGTCGAGACCGTCGGCGATCCTGGCGCGGCTGAGATGCGCTTGCACGACATCGTGTGGTCGGGGCTATCGGCCGCCTTGGGCACACACGATCTGGATTCGCTCATCGCGCCAACCGCGGAGACGGTTCAAGCCGGCACATTGCTGGACAGCCTGACGAACATGACCGATCGCGCGGCGCTGGAGCGTTATGGAATCCAGGTGGTCGACGTTCGCATCAAGCGTTTGAATCTGCCGGAACAGAACAAGCAGAGCGTATACGCGCGCATGCGGGCGGAGCGCGAACGCATCGCCCGCCAGTACCGCGCGGAAGGCGAAGAGCAGGCGCTGCGCATCCGGGCCGATGCGGACCGGCAGAAAGAGCAGATCCTGTCGGGCGCTTACAAAGAGGCGGAAAAAATCAAGGGCGAAGGCGACGCACAAGCAACGCGCACTTACAGCGTGGCATACGCGAAAAACCCGCGCTTCTATAAATTGCTGCGTACGCTCGAAGCGTACAAGAAGATCTTCGACGACAAGACCACTGCGATTCTCAGCTCCGATTCGGAGTTGCTGCGCATCATGATGCGGGGTGAAAACGGCGCGAAATAATGCAAGCTCTCCTCAGCCCCGAAACCGCGACGGTCACCCCGCCACAAACCCGCCGGCGATTCCGTCAATGGATAATTGCCGCTGCGATCGTGTGGCTGCTGACCGGCGTGTACCTCGTCAATACGCAGCAACAAGCGGTGGTGACGCGATTTGGCGCGGTAGTAGAACCGCGAGTTCTTCCCGGGATTCACATCGCGCTGCCTTGGCCCATCGATCGCGTAACGAAGCTGAAGGTGCAGCAACTCCAACGGCTGGTGGTCGGCGGCGACGCTGCCGATACAGTTGTCGGCAGGTCTCAGCCCTTGCGTTCGCAGTTCCTCACAGGCGTTCAGAACATCATCAGCTTGCGGGTTGTGGTCCAATATTCCGTCGCGTCTCCAGTTGAGTACCTGTTTCGAACCAGCAATGTCGCGCAGGTCGTCGCATCGACTGTCGAGACTGCGCTGGCGCAAAAAGTCGCGGCGCAAACAGTCGACGCCATTTTGACCAGCGGCAAGGCGGCGATACAAGAAGATGTCCGCGCTGCGTCGCAACGCTTGCTGGACGAATACCGCGCAGGCGTTGTTCTTTCGACTATCAATATTGAAAGTGTCACGCCGCCGCCCGAAGCCGCCGACGCTTTCCGCGATGTCGCCAGCGCGCGAGCAGACTCTTCTCGAATAGTGAATGAGGCGCAAGGCTACGCCAACGATGTAGTTCCGCGGGCGCGTGGTCAAGCCCAGCAACTCGTCGAAGCAGCCCAGGGTTATCGGCAACGCAAGATCGATGAAGCCCAGGGCGACGCCTCCCGCTTCACGCAAGTGGCCGCGGAGTATGCCAAGGCCAGCCAGGTGAACGGCGAGCGCCTTTACCTGGAAACCATGGAGGCAATTCTTCCCAAGATCAAGAAGTTGATTGTCGACAACAAAGGAAATCTGGATCTCACCATTGTTCGCAGAGGCGAGAAATGAACAAGCAACGCATCGCGCAAATTCTCACGGTGCTGATCCTGGCTGGAGTGTTGGGCGGGACTCTGGCCAAGAAGAATGGCTGGACGCTTCGAGCAACTCGGACAGTTGACGCCACACCGGAAGACGCGATCTACGGCATGTTGGACGCTGCCCGGAAAGGCGACGTACAGAAATATCTGGCGGCCTATAGTGGTCCGCTACGGCAATCGATCGCCGAATCCGCGGACTCCAATTTTCGCCAGTATCTTCAGGACACGAACGCAGCCCTGAAAGGA
Organism: Bryobacteraceae bacterium; assembly: GCA_036521635.1. Taxonomy (GTDB): domain Bacteria; phylum Acidobacteriota; class Terriglobia; order Bryobacterales; family Bryobacteraceae; genus Palsa-89. The sequence continues at coordinate 5,362 of DATDHK010000256.1, forward strand.
GTGGCGGTCATGGCGCCTGAGATGATCGGCGGCCGCGAGGTCAAGGCCCGCGTGGAATACGTGTACCAGGATCGCAACGAAGCCCAAAACATGTATCTCGAAAAGACCGCCACCGGTTGGAAGATCACGCGCGTGGAGACAGCGCAACGAGTGAAGACGCTAGTCCCCTACGGCACGCCCGTCAAGTAGTCAAGGCCAGTGGAAGAAGGAGAGTTAACGTGGCGCAGGCCCGAGGCAAAAATCCGGCTACGCAGCAGCCAGTCGCCGAAGCTCCATAACCAGCGCATCCAGCGCGATATTTTTCTGAATATTCCGCCGGATCAATTCGGACAATTCATCGACCTTCTTCACAGCGGCGCGGATCCAATTGAAGGACACGTGCGCAGCCAGCGCTTCCAGGTCGCGGCGAATGTCGAGGTTGCGTATTTCGCCGCAATGTTCGGCTAACATCAGCAGGTCCTCCAAAAGCACATAGAGGATGTTAAGAAAGAAATCGAGCTTCTCCGTTTTTCGAGGCGCCATGGCTTCGGCATATTTCACCCATTCGGAAAAAGGCGCGCGCCGCGCCGCCACTTGCAGCAGCTTCAGCATCGCGATGCGGCGCTCGTCGTAAACTTCCAGGTCCATCGAAATAGCCAGACCCGGACTCCCGGCCGCAAGCGCGATGCGGCGATCCGGATCGGAAAGCCCGCGCGCCGCCACGAACGCCCGCATCTCGCCGTTCGACAACGGGCCCAGGTGGAATGGCACGGATCGGGAACGAATGGTGGGCAACAAGTCGTACGGATTTTCCGCTGTCATGATAATGATCAAGTGCGCGGGCGGCTCTTCGAGTGTCTTCAATAGCGAATTTGACGCCTGCTCATTGGCCCGATCGATGTGATCGATGAGGAACACGCGCCGTTTGCCCTGCAGCGGATTGAATCGCGCGAGTTCCTTGAGTTGGCGCATCTGCTCGATCGAGATCTGGCGTAGCGGCCCGTCGGGCGGAAAGGTCACGAAATCGGGATGCGTTGCAAACAGCAGCGGATCTTCATTCCGCTTATCGGAAATCCACTTTTCCCGATCCGCGACGATGTCGGCGTTCGCTTCCAAGCTAAGGTCGTCGAGTTCGATTTTCTCATCGCCGCCCAGCAGCGCCGCGGCGAACCGGCGGACCAGCGTGGCCTTCCCGACCCCCGCCGCTCCATCCAGCAGGAGCGTCTGAGGAATACGCTCCTGCTGCGTCATCGCGAAAAGCGTCCGGGCGACAGCGGCGTTGCCATGAAAGTTGCGGAACAAGATTTCAGTTTGGCACAGCGGTCACAGCTCGGGATGCAAGTGCAGCGTCTTGCCGGCTACCACGTAAACGCGTTCGGCGAACTGCGTCCGGCCAAACTCGCGAATCTCGATGTTGTAGTTCCCTTGCCGCAGGTGCATCGATTTGTTCTGATGCGTGGTCCCCGCGTACGCGCCATTGATGAACACCTGCGCGTCTTTCACTTTGGTGTCCAGTTTGACTTCACCCGCATTGGGATGCTCGTAGTAATATCCGCCGTAGGCCGGACCCCAATAAGGTCCCCAAAACGGCCGGTAGAATCCACCGTAATATGGCCGTCCCACGAACACGCGGACTGCGGCCGAAGCATTCATCGGCACAATGGTCATCAGTGCGGCCGCCAGAATCAATAATCCTTTTCGCATTTTTTTCGACCTCTGCGTATATAATTGCAATCGGGTTGCCATACAGCAAGTTATTTATTGTTAGACATTTTGCGAAAGAGGCATTGGCCGAAGATTACCAGGCTGGTCGAAATCAGCCACCGCATTAAGACCGGCGCTACTTAGAGGACTCGCACCGATTATAGTTATCGAGCGCTGCCTCCGCCTTCTCGCCGAAAATCTCTTGGCGTACTGCGGGAGTTAAGCATTTGCCGAATGCCTGCAAAGACTGAGTTAGCTGGGTCCAGGTTGAACCTGCGGATAAGTCCAAAGCATCGACCGGCCACAAGTACACACCGCTTATATAATCAATTGGGTATGAATACAGCGCGTAGAATAGCGTCCCATCCGTGCTGAACTTGATGCTTGCTGCGGACCGCTTCGCGATTTTGAATCGCCGGGAATGTGAGAAATTGGGTCCCTGATACAGAACGATGGTTCCGTCGGGTAAAGACATCGCAGCCACGTCTCCTCGTGGCGACAAAGCCATCAGTTTGGGAGGTATACCAAAGTCTATTTGTATTTCATCTTGAAATCGGTTCTTGGCTAGATCCCAAACACGTGCGGAGGTGGCCGATGAAATCAACATCTTGGTTACAGAATCATTAAAGACGTAGTCGATGACCGGGGGATTCTGGGGTAGGCTTTGACTCGGGATCGCTAGTTCGCCAGTGGGCAGCCGCCAAACCGACACAGTACGTCGGTCGGTCATCGCCACTAAAGTTCCGTCGGCGCTGAGCCCTTTGCGCATAGGCTGCATCGCCGACGGGACCTTCGTATCCGGGAATATAGTCGGCGTAATCGTCGGGCCCTCCCCGGTTGTGCGGGGGTATTCTTCGACTTGGAAGCGCGTTCCCCCCTCCAAGAGAAAATTCCAGTACCTGCCATCCGGTGTGAAGCCGCTTTGGATCGCCTGGGCGAACGGGAATGTACTACTACTACTCCAAATCTTGGTGCCGCGAGCGGCGTCCCAAACGTCCGCAACCCACCCGAGCGTGACAATCTTACTTCCGTCACCACTGAATTCGACCTCGGCAATGGAGACAACTTGCCCGACGGACCAAACCGCATCGTTTTTGCCGATGACATGAAGCGACAGGTTCGTGCCCCTGGAAATGACGGCGATATGCCGGTTGTCCGGGCTCAACGCAGCGGCGTCGAATCGCCCGCGGAGACTCGCCACCGG
>DATDHK010000257.1:0-2177 GCA_036521635.1 Bryobacteraceae bacterium
CCCGGAGGGGAGAAACATGTCGGCAATATTGTTCGAATTCATCTGGCAGCGGAACGGGATGCCGCCGGTCGGAGTCCCGGTCCAGTAGCCGATCGGGGCGCTCACCGCCGTACAACCAATGGTCAACGGACTGCCATAGAAAATTGTGCCGTTGCCATAGAGCCGCCAGTCGCCCAGCAAGTGCCGGGTAACCGCGTTATTCCAGTGCTGGCTGAGGTTGGGAAGATCGTATCCGAAATTGAAGTTCACGGCGTGCGGGCGGCTGGTCACGTTTTTGTTCAATTGGTCCGGCACCCACTGGTAATGCTGGTAGAGGATGGTCTTCGACCAGGTGTAATTTACGCCAAACTGCAAGCCTTTGCTGAAACGCTTGTTGAGCGAGGTCTGTAGCGCATCGTAATAGGATTCGCCGATGAAGGTGTAGTCATAGACGCCGCCAAACCCCGCATACCCGCCGGCCAGAGCCCGGATCAGGTTAGTGGAGTAGAACGCGCCGGTACCGCCGCCGCTGCTGGTGGGATCGAGGTATTTCTTGACGGGGCCGCCCGCGGGCGTCCAGGTTGTGAGTGGCGCTACAGCGTTGACATCGGTTCCAAATGCGTTGCCGGTCTGGCCCAGCGTATTGGAGTTGGCGATACGATGCGCCACGTTGCCGACATAGGCCACTTCCAAAACCATTCCATGACCGAGATCCTGCTGCACGCCGAAACTCCAGTTGTAGACCGAGGGAGGACGGAAGTCTTGCGATCCCGTCAGCACATTCTGTGGAGTAAACACCGCCTGCGCCCCCGCCAGGTTCGAGATGGAGCTGTTGAGGATGAGCGGCGTCAAGAGGTTCGGCGGCGCCGCCAACGGTCCGGTCCCGGCCGTCACCGCGCCGATTTGGTCCACGTTCCAGGGACGGCCGTAAGTGATGCCGATCCCAGTGCGCAACGCGGTCTTGCCGTTTCCGAAGACGTCCCAAGCCAAGCCGATCTTCGGTCCGATCTGCGGAGGCGGAGTATGGAAGAAACTGGTGGGGTATTGCACGACGCCTGAAAATGGACTGCCTTTGTACGACAGCGGATCGAAGGTGCCCTGCCGGACAAACGGATATACCGTGCCGGTGACCGGGTTGACCGCCGCCTTTTGCCCGTTTACCAGGGCTGGCAGCAAGAGTGTGCCGGTGGCCTTTGGATCGTAAGCGGATCCCTGGAAGATACCGAGCTGCGCGCCCACCGAATATAGCGGACCCACCACGAAGAATCGCGCGCCATAGTCCAGCGTCAGGCGCCGGTTGATCTTCCAAGTGTCCTGCACAAACCACTCTTCCTGGTTGTAGCGGGCGTGGTTGATCTGCCTGCTGCGGTTGTCCTCGCCGTAGGCGTAGAATCCTCCGGTGGCCAAATTAGAATACGGGTAGCCTGTGTCCACGGGGCTGGCTTTATCGGAGCCGAAATAAAATGTGCCCTGCGGCTGATAGGTCTCGTAGACGGCGACGTTGCGGGCCATGCGCTCGTAATAAAAGCCGGCCTTGATGGTGTGGCTTCCTTTGATCCAAGTGATCTTGTCGGTGATGGATTGCACCGTGTCGGTGCCAACAAACGGCCAGCGGGGATCGTGACCGAAAGTGGGCGTGGTGCTCCCACCGGCGAGCGGCGTCGGCGTTGTGCCCGTCACCGTCTGCCCGGCGGACTGCGCGCTGAAGCCGGTGGGGAAACCAAAATGGATGGTGGGCAAAAGATTCTGCGTGTTTACGCCGAACAGGCTCGGCAAGGAAACTGTCTGGCCGTTGGCATCCTTCAGCGGAAGCAGACTCTTTTGGTACGCAGCGGAGTCGATCGGATCGACGCCCTGTTTGCCGCGGTTGATGCCCCAGGTGAATTCGTTGACCAGAGTGGGAGAGAACGTATGGACCACCGTGCCCACCACGCCCGCGGCCTGAACGTGATAGCTGGCGGGAAACTGTCCCCAGGCGCCGCCTACCGGATTGACCGTGCCGCCGAAACCGTCTTGCGCCTGGTAGTCCTGCAACAGGCGCACGTAGCTGGTCGTTTTCGGGCCGAGATTGTAGTCGACACGGAGGATCTTATCGTCGTTCGGACGGTTCAACTGAACATTGAAAATAGAGTTGAATCCACGGCTGCCGGAGGGATCGGCGCCGAATCCGCGTGGATCGGGAAGCGGAAAGAGATTCA
>DATDHK010000258.1:0-12582 GCA_036521635.1 Bryobacteraceae bacterium
GTTCGTTTTATCTGCGTTCATCTGCGTTCATCGGCGGCTAATTGGCCTAAGGCGAACTGCCTAAGCCTGACGTAGGAATGCGGACAATTTCCTCCGTCCTAAGTGTTTTGCCGCGTAGCATTTCCCCCGTCCGAACCCTAATATGGGAACGAGATAGGTAGGCTTGGATGAAGTGTCGATATTGTAATGTCGCGCTCGCTCCTCTTCGCAGTCTCACGGATGGTGAGTTCTGCTGCGACGATCATCGCGAGGCATTCCACGAGCTGGATCGCGAAATCGCCCGTCTTTCATCCCTGCCGCTGAGCGATTCGTTAGTCCGCCTGCATGTTGCGCTGACCGGAGCGGCCGCCGATATTCCCTCGCTCGCCGCCGGCCTTTCGGAAGCTCAGGATTTCCGTACAGAAATGACCCGCGCGGTTGAGTTCAGCGCGCAAACCAAGCCCTCGGACCAGCATGCCGGATTGCCCGCCGCGGATCAATTGTTCCCATTGAACGTCACTCAAACGGCGGCGGAATGGCCGGCGGTGGCGCCCATTGCCGATCTCACCGAATCCGGATTCCTTGGACGGACCATCTACCCCAGGAACACCGCGCCGCCGGTGAGCATACCCGTGCTGGACAGCTCCGTGATGGATGAACGGCAAGCCGCGCCGGATTGGGCCGCCAACGCCGTGCCTGAGATGCGTTCGGACGCCGCCCTGGGCGCCGCCGGCGAAGACGGCAAGGAAGACTCGCTGCATCCGTCGGCCGAAGCTCCGAAATCCTGGCGGTGGTTGGCGGATGTCTGGAGAAAAGCGCCGTCCGATTTGAAGTTCATCACCGTGCTGCTGCCCATTCTGCTGGCGGTTGCGATCGGGCCGTCGGTGCCCAAGATCAGCATCGCGCAGGTGAACCCCGGCGGCGTTCAACAAATTGTAAAAGGACAGTGGAAGGATTTGCACCAGACCATCCTGAATCGCGCGGCGGTGGCCTATGCCGACGATTTCCGGTCCGGTTTGGACGCGTGGGAAAGCCGCTCCAATCTGACCACAAGCTGGTCCTACGACGCCACAGGCTTCGTGCAACCGGGTCCGCTGGCGGTCTTCAAGCCCAGCATCGACATGGCCGACTATCGTTTCGAATTCCTGGGCGAGATCGACCAGAAAGGCATGGGCTGCGCTTTCCGTGCCAAGGACCTGAACAATTATTATGCGTTGAAGTTCACCGTGGTGAAGCCCGGTCCGCTGCCGATGGTGCGCATGGTGCGCTACGCCGTGATCAACGGCAAGGAAGGGCCGCACGTGGAAAAGCCTCTGCCTCTGACGGTGCGCAAGGACATGTTGTACCGCGTAATGCTGAACGTTCAGGGCAGCGACTTCACCATCATGGCGCAAGGCCAGGTGGTGGATTTCTGGTCCGACGACCGGTTGAAGCGCGGCGGCGTCGGGTTTTTCTGCGGGCGCGGCGAGAAGGCCCGCCTCCGCTGGGTGGAAGTTTCGCATCAATACGACACGCTCGGGAGACTATGCGCGTATCTTGCCCCGTACGGAATCGAGGGCCGAAATGGAAACTGGAACTGAGTTATGAGTCAATTTAAAACGAGAGCGACTGCGTCAGCCGAGGTCGCGGGCAAGAATCCGGTTAAGCCGGCCACACTGGCTCGCGCCGTGTCCCTGCATATGGAAGGGAAACTGAAGGAGGGTCTGGAGGAGATCAACCGGACGCTCGAAGCCGGCGACGGCAGTCTGGAGACGTTTTCCGCGAAGGCGCAGATCCAGTTTGAGCTGGAAATGTTCGAGGATGCAGCCAAGAGTTACGCGAAAGTGTTGAGCCTGACTCCGCGGCATGCCGGAGCGAATTTCAACCTGGCGGTTTGTCTCGAAAAATTGGGGCGGTGGCAGGAGGCCAGCGATTTTTTCATTAAGGCGGCCGAAGCGGATCCCAACCGTCTGGAGACGCCGCTGGGGCTGGCCATTTGCCAACTGCATCTCGATAAAACGGACGCCGCGGCCGAGAGCTTCGATAAAGTTCTGTCCCAACAACCGGACCATCCGACAGCTCTGTTTGGAAAGGCCGTCACGCTGCAGCTTCAATGGCATTTCGACGAAGCGGCGCGCATCTATCAATCGATTCTCGCGGGTAACCCAAACTCGGAGGAGTGCCTGGTGAACCTGGTCACCATCGGAATGGCGCGCAAGGATCACGCCATGATTCGCGATTATTCCGAAAAACTGCTGACGTTGCGGCCCAACTCGCAAACGGCGCTCGAAGGCCTGGCGACGTGTGCGTTTGCGTCCAACGATTATTCCGCGGCGCTGCGTTATTGCCTGAAGCTGACCGAATACACGCCGGACAATTTCGATCGCTGGTTCAATGCCGGCGTGGCTTACCAAAAGACCGGCGACCTGGAAGGCGCGGGCAAAGCCTATTCGGAAGCGGTCCGGATCCGTCCGGACGCCAAACAGGCGCACGTGAACCTGGGCGTGGTGTTGCAGGAATCGGGGAACCTGGCGAAGGCCCGCGCGGCATACGAGCGCGCGCTGCAAATCGCGCCGGACCTTTTCGAGGTCTTGCACAACCTGGCCACGGTGCTGGACAAGGAAGGATCGAAGGACGAGGCCGAGCGTATTTACATCAAGCTGCTGGCCCGCAACAACGACCTGGAAGACGTCTGGTTCCGGCTGGGCTATCTGCGGCTGGAGCGCGGCGACTACCGCGGCAGCGCGGAGGCCTTCCAAAAGTGCGTGCAAAAACGGGCCGACTGGCCGGAGGCGCAATTGAACTTCGGCATCTCCTGCTGGAACATCGGCGATCCCGAAGCTGCGATAAAGGCGTTTGAAGCGGTGTTGGAATCCACTCCGGACTCAGTCGACGCGCTGCGAGGCTTGGCTTCGCTGGCGGTGGAGCGTGAAAATTTCGACCAGGCCCTGGACTACCAGGCCCGGCTGATCGAAAAGGGCGAGCGCAGTCCGGAGCTGTTCTATAACACCGGCCTGCTGCTGCAAAAGGCCGGCCAATTGGACGACGCCATGCGCCTCTACCGGGAAGCCCTGCAGGAGCGTCCCGAATTTCCGGAAGCGCTGCTCAACCTGGGGCACGTGCTGAAGGGCCTGGGGCAGCAGGACGAAGCGCGGGATTGCTGGAAGAATGCGCTGGACCAGAAGCCGGAGTTGGCGCAGGGGTATTTCGAAAAAGCGAACTAAGCCTGGACGTGTTTTCGGCCCGCGGGCTTAGGCCTGGGTCCGTCGTCGGCAATACCCGACAAAACAACCCGCGCATGATCGGGGAATTCAGCGATCAGTGAGAGGTTTCCGCCCATAGCCTCGACCGTCTTCCGGAGCGTGGACAACAAGAGATCGCTGCGCTTTTCCAGACGTGAAACGCTATCCTGAGTGATTCCGAGGGTCTTGGCCACACGGGCTTGCGTTAGCTTGCGCGCGTGCCGGAGTTCTCGCAATGTCATTTCCTCGGCTATAAGCTGAGCCGCGCGGACCTCCACTTTCTTGCGTTGAGCGGAGCCAAGCCTTCTGATCTTGTCATTCACATTCGTGGGCATGGGTTATTCCTTTTCTGCTTTTAGCCTGGCAATATGAGCGTCGAAACGATCATCGGCCTTGCGGATGAGCTCGCGGTAGAACCGTCTCTCCCCGACGCCCGATTTATCCCCTGCCACGAGCAGGATGGCCTTACGTTTCGTATCGAACGCGAAGGCCGCGCGCCACGCCCCATCGGCAGCGCCAAAACGCAATTCCTTCATATTTGCGTAACGTGAGCCGTTCACGGTATCAACGCGGGGCCGTCCCAATTGCGGGCCGAACCGCTGGATGAGCCGCGCCAATCCCAGAATCTCCATTCGCGCATCGACCGGCAGCGCGTCAAATTCCGGCTCAAACTCGTCGCCAATCTCGACGGCCCCGCTTACTTCCATACTATGACATGCAGATCATATGGTGTCAAATACATATGATCCATTGTCCCTAAACTCTTTTTCAGCCCATCTCTTCCCACGTCACCACTCTCCTCTCGTAAATCGATTTGCGTCCCATCATCGCGACCAGCGTCGATAGCGCCGCCGAATCCGCACTGTTCAGCGGCTGCTTGTGGCCCCGCGCGCTATCGAAAAATGCGACTAACGCCAGATAGCCGGAATCTTGCGCTGCATCCTGGACATCCAGCTTGATCTCGCCTTTTTTCTCTCGCTCGATCCACGTGGCCGTCGCCAGATCGATGGCGCCGCTCGCCCCATAGACCCGCTCCTTGATTCCGGAAAATCCCGGCGGATCGAAATAGATGTGGCTGAATTCCAGCCGCACGTCGTCCGGGAATTCGTAGATCACCGCGTAGTTGTCCATGGTGGTGCGGCCGGGCGGCTCGTTCTTGAACAGGTTGATGCCGCCCGATCCAAACGCCCGCAGCGGATGCTTGCCGGTGGTCCAGACAAACAAGTCGATAATGTGGCAGGCCTGCTCGACGATGTTGTCGCCGGACCGGTTGCGGTCGAAATACCAGGGTGTGTTGCGCGGCAGGTCGCCCGTGTGCCGGTAGCCCTGCAGGAAAAGCACCTTCCCGATGCCGCCGGAATGAATGAAATCCATGGCCCGGCGGCGGTTCGGATCGTGCCGCAACTGGAATCCGGCCTGAAAGATTCCCTTGGCGCTCTTCGCGGCGCTGGCCAGCAGCCTCACGTCCGCGACCGTCGACGCCATGGGCTTCTCGCAGTAAACATTGTGGCCGGCCTCGAGTGCATTGATGCCGATCCGAGTATGCGTGTCCACCGGCGTGGCGATCACGGTTGCGTCGATGTCCTTGCGCTCGTCGAGCATCTTGCGGAAATCGGTATAGGTGGCGGGTGCGGCGCCCCTAGCGCTTGCGGCCGCCGCCGCGGCAGCCAGCCGTTCGGCATCCAGATCGCAAATTGCGACCACCCGGAGACCGGGGATCTTGAGCAGGGTTTGCAGCAAGTAGAAACCGCGATTCCCCACGCCAATTACCGCCACGCGGATGGTGTCGTTGGGCGATTGCGCCCCCAGCAACGCGGGCATCGCCACGGCGGTCTTGATCACATCTCGTCGAGAGTACATGTTGCCAGTATCCTGTATATTGGCGTTCCTTATCGCGGACTCATGTTTCCCACACGGCACAAGCTGTGGGACCGCCACCATCCACCGATCACCAATCACCGTATCCTATATCTTGGCCCCCCATATCGACGTGCAGCGTTTTGAGCCGGGCGATCTGGAGCGCGTACTGGCGATCGAGCAAGCCTCATTCGCCGAGGACGCCTGGGACCAGAAACTCTTCCTCCAATATCACCGCGATTGTCCGGATTTCTTTGTGATCGCAAAGCTGGGACGCAGAATAGCCGGATATGCGATCACGTGCGCCGGCTCCCGAAATGCGGAGCTGGCCTCCATCGCAGTCGACCCGCGCGACCGGCGCCGCGGCGTAGCCCGGACCCTGCTCCACTACACGCAGTCGCACTTGCGCGCAAAAAAAATCAAAACCTGGTGGCTGATGGTGGCCACCGGCAACGAGCCCGGAATTCGTTTTTACGAAGAGTACGGATTCCAGCGCACGCGCCTGGTGAAGCGCTACTACGGAGCGGGACGCGATGGCTATCGCATGCGCCTCGCACTCTGATCCGAATTTCTCACGCAGTCCGCCAGGAACTTCACGAACGGCCCAATGTCCATGTCGATGCTGGCGCGGTCCAGCGCCGCCAGATACGCGGCGCGATCCTCGACGCGGATCACCGTCCAGGGATAGCCCCCGGACGCGAGCATAGCGTTCATCAAAAAGCGCGCCATCCGTCCGTTCCCGTCGCGATAAGGATGCACATAGCCGAAGAGCCAGTGCCCCAGAACGGCGCGCACGCCAGGCTCCGGCTCGTTTTCCAACAGATCGAAGAGGGCGGGCATGGCGTCGCGAACCGCTTCCCAGCGCGGCGGCACGTAGCGCGAGGTGCGCAGATAGACCGCATCGTTGCGGTAACCCGCCAGGGCCGCCGGCTCGACAAGGCCGGCCCCGACGCCGGGCTGAAAGAGTTCGCGATACCATTCGCGGTGAGCGGCGCGGACCAGCCGCCCCGGATTTTCTCCGCCGACGATCCCGGCAATGTTCCCCTTCACGGACTGGAAAGCCTGCCAGTAGCCGCGCGCCGCCAGCGCATCGCGGCTTTGCGGGTTGTTGGCTGCGCGCACCCGCTCGATCAGTTCGATTGAGACTCTGTAGCCCTCGATCGACAGCGAATGATAGGCGTCGCTGCGATAGATTTCCTCGACGGAACGGAGATATGCTCTCTTGTTCCTCGGCAGCCCCGGCGGCGGCGGGAAAACTTTGAGGACCTTGCCGCGCATCGATGCCCACATGGCCTGCATCCGCCCCACAATGGGCGGTGTGCCGGCGGGGATCTGAGTTACAGACTGTTGACCGGCGAAGGGATCGGTCTCCCGCACGTCGTATCCGGCCGCTTTCATGGTCGTGATAATTTCGTCCCCGGAATCGGCGCGCCCGATGCGCCTTAGCGCTCCCGCGAGACGGCCGGCAACGACCGAATGTCCCCCGTCCAAAAGACGGCGGAGCAGGTCCGCCGGGTCGCGTATGCTCGCGATTACAACCCGGGTCTCAATGGCGTTGCCGGCGATGAAAGATTCCGGGACCCGGATCAAGGCCGCTTCCGGAGTGAAGAGCCGCAGGCCGTTTCGCACTATCAAATCGGTTGGGGGCGGCATCCGCGGCTGCTTCATTTCGTACAGCGACGTGCCGAAAAGCAGATCGAGTTTATGGTTCGTGCCCTTGGGGCTTTGAACGATCACCTGCGGCGGAATGACCGTCTTTTCGGCATGCAGCAGCAGCGACTGTTCGGGGGAGAGGCGCCATTGGCCGCCAAAGCGCTTGCCGCAGTAGTGCGCGCAGAATTCCCAAAACGAAGCGTACCAGGGCGTGCTCTCGCCGTCGCCCGCGCCGGGGCTGGAAGAGATCAGCCAGCCCTTCATCACTTCCTGAACGAAGCCGCTGCGCAGCAAACGCTCCCGATGCACGCGGCTGAGATTTTGAGATTGAAGCACATGACGGCCGCGCCTCTGAAGTCTTCGGAGAACGGTCAGGGATGCGGCGAGTTTTTCGTTGGGCGCGGCCATCTTGATCTCCTTCGTATATGTATAAGCGTTTACTGTCGGCCCAAGACAAGCTTATCACGTACTACGATAACAAGCAACTGATGTTGTATAGTGACACGCTTATTATGTCCTACGAATACAAGCGTATTATGCTTATGCCCGGCCCGATTAACGGAAGGCCGCTAATGCTGCATAATGAGAACTGTCATGCTCCAGCGCTTGCGCGCCAGCCCGCAGTGGAAGTTCTTCGGCGTTCTTCCCAAATCCGGCGGACCTCTCGCCCTCGCCTGGTGGATCGTGCTGCTGCTGCGCGGCCTGCTCCCGGCCCTCTTCGCCATCGCCATGGGTGTGCTGGTGGGCGCGGTCCAGCGCGGCGACGCACTTGCTTTCCCGCTGGCGTCGGCCGGCGTCGTCTTCATATTGATGCAGATACTGTCGCCCTTCCACCAGGCCATCGGCGCGAATCTTGGAAGCCGCACCGCCGCGTGGCTCTACGACGAGCTGACGATCGCCTGCGTCCGCCCGCCGGGCATGGGCCACCTGGAGGACTCGCGCCTCACCGGAGATCTCACCATGGCGCGCGACTTCGACCTCGGCATCAGCGGCCCTCCGCTCTCCATTTCGATGGACTTCATCGCCTCCGGAATGGTGATGATGGTGGGCGGACTGGCCGCGGCCATGGTGCTGGCGGCGTACACCTGGTGGGCGCCGCTGCTACTCATCGGGGCCTGGCTTGGCACGCATTGGTTTCTTCGCGAAAGCGCCGTCTGGTTCGATCGCAATACCGACGAAGTCCGCGCGGCGCAGCGTGACGCGGACTATGCCTACCGCCTCGCCGTGGATGCGCCCGCCGCCAAGGAATTGCGGCTCTTCGGCCTGGCTGGCTGGACTATAGAGCGGTTCACCTCGCGGCGGCGGCGTCTGCTCGATCTGCAATGGCACGCCACCCGTTTGCGCGAAAAGCCGCTCTTGTGGAGTTTGCTGCTGGTCCTGTCCGCGAACGTTTTCTTGTTTTGGATGATGGCCGAGGACGCCGCCGCCGGACGTTTGGATCTGGCCCGGCTGGTCACGTTCGCAAGCTCGGCGGCCAGCGTCAGCATGATCGCATTCGGCGGATTGTCGTGGGCGCTGGATGGCGCGGCCGCGCCTGTTAACGCCGTTCTCCGTCTGCGGGAAGCGATGGGTCCGGCGGGTGCGCTGGTTCGCGGCGCGCACGCGGCGCAAAATATGCCGGCGAAAGAGATCCGGTTCCGCAACGTCCGCTTCGCCTATTCCAAAGAGGCCGAGCCTGTGCTGGACGGTTTCGATCTGACCATTCCGGCCGGATCGTCGCTGGCCATTGTCGGCCAGAACGGCGCGGGCAAAACCACTCTGGCGAAGCTGCTGTGCCGCCTTTACGACCCGCAGGACGGCGCCATCGAAATCGACGGTGTGGATTTACGCGAGATCGACATAGACGCCTGGCGCTCGTGCGTGACGGCCGTGTTTCAGGATTTCATCCGCTTCGAGCTGCCGCTACGCGATAACGTTGCCCCGGCGGGCGCGCCCGACGCCGTCATCCAAGCGGCTCTGGCCGATGCGGGCGCTGCGCAGCTCGCTAGTCTCGATACAATTCTCGCTCGCGGCTACGAGGGCGGCATCGATCTCTCGGGCGGCCAGTGGCAGCGCATCGCCCTGGCGCGAACGTTGTGCGCGGTCCGGCAGGGCGCGGGCGTCGTGCTGCTCGACGAACCGACGGCTCAACTGGATGTACGCGGCGAAGCGGAGATTTTCGAGCGTGTCCTGGCCGCCACGCGGCGCACGACCACCATACTCATCTCGCATCGCTTTTCGACGGTGCGCCAGGCGGACCGCATTTGTGTCCTCGAACACGGCCGCGTAGTGGAGCTGGGCACGCACGACGAATTGCTGGCGGCCGGCGGACGCTATCACACCATGTTTGAATTGCAGGCATCGCGCTTCAGCACCGAAAGCGACGAGGAAGGAATCCAGTTGGATGCCCCCGCCGTTTAGCAGTAAGGATAGCGAACTGCCGCCCGCGCTCTCCTCCATGTGGCGGGCGCTCAAGCGCGGCTACGAAGCGGAACCGCGGCTTCTCGGCGTTTCATTCGGGCTGTCATTGCTGGCCGCGCTGCCCGATGCGCTGCTGGCATTGTGGCTCAAGCTGCTGGCCGACGGCCTGCTCCGTCACAACCGGAATCTGGCGATCGGCGCCGCTATCGGAATGGGCGCCTCGGCAGTGGCCACGTGGTTCATCAGAGTCACCAGCGACCGTACCCAGCGCCGCTTTCGCGACCGTGTGGCGGTGGCGCTGGAATCGCACGTGGCCCGCTTGCAGGCTTCAGTCGCCACCGTGGCCCACCACGAACGGCCGGAATACCTCGACCGGCTGGCGATGCTGCGCACCCAGGTTTTCGTGCTCGACCACATGTTCATGTCGTTCTTTTCCACGTGCGGATGGATTCTGCGGCTGGGCGTAACGATCGCACTGCTTATTTCAATTCATCCCGCGCTGGCGTTGCTGGCGCTGCTCGCCCTGCCGACGGTTCTCACGTCCACGTGGCGGCCCGGCGTGGAGCGCTCGGCCGAGGAGCGGGGCACATCGGCGAATCGTTTGGCGCGCCATCTCTTCACCACCGCCACCACCGCGCCGCCGGGCAAAGAAGTTCGCGTAACCCGCATCGGCGATCAGTTGGTCAGGCAGCGGCGCGAAGCATGGGAACAATGGTATGGGCCGGTGTCGGCGGTGCGTTGGAGCAGCGCGGTATGGCACACGCTGGCATGGGCGATTTTTGGCGCGGGATATGTGGGCGCGGTGGTGTTCGTTTCATCCCGGCCCGGCGCAACCGCCGGTCAAGTTCTTCTGGTGCTGGCCGCCGGTTCGCGGCTCTCCGCGTACATTGGCGCAACCGTTGGAGAGATCGGATTCCTGCGCGGATTCTGGCTGGACGGCTCGCGCCGCATGGCCTGGCTGGAAGATTATGCGGCGTCGATGCTGGAGAACGCCGACGCGCCCGCGCCGGCGCGCCTCGTGACCGGCATCCGCTTTGAACACGTGAACTTCACTTATCCGGGAACTAAGCGGCGTGTGCTCGACGATATCAATCTGGAGCTGAAACCCGGCTCGGTGATCGCCCTCGTCGGTGAGAACGGAGCGGGCAAGAGCACGCTGGTGAAGCTGCTGTGCCGGATGTATCAACCGGACCAGGGCCGCATTCTCGTGGACGGCGCGGATCTCGCCCGCATTTCCGCGGACGAATGGCGGGCGCGCCTGGCGGGCGCGTTCCAGGATTTTTTCCGCTTCGAATTCCGGGCCAGCCACTCAGTGGGCGTTGGAGATCTGCCGCGCCTGGATGACGAGCCCGCGGTGACGACCGCCGTCAACCGCGCCGGAGCGGACGACGTAGTGCAAGGTCTCACGTCCGGATTGGCAACTCAGCTCGGCCCAACCTGGCCCGGCGGCGTGGACGTCAGCTTCGGCCAATGGCAGAAGCTGGCGCTGGCGCGCGGATTCATGCGCGATCGTCCGCTGCTGCTGGTGCTGGACGAACCCACGGCGGCGCTCGACGCCGAGACCGAGCACGCGCTGTTTGAACGCTACGCCGCAGTGGCGCGCGGCGGGAAGCAGGATACGACAGACGGCCGCATCACCATCCTGGTGTCGCATCGATTCAGTACGGTGCGCATGGCCGATCAGATTGTGGTGCTCAACGGCGCGCGAGTTGTGGAAGTGGGCACGCACGAAGCGCTGATGGCCAAGGGTGGACAATACGCCGAACTGTACGGCATCCAGGCCGCGGCGTATCGCTGAGTTCTCAGGGCCAGAGCAGCAGGAAAAGAAAAAGCCCCAACCACAGCACCGTCAGAAAATGCCAATACAACGCCGCCACTGCAATCCGGCTCCTGGGGCGCACCGGCGTTCGTAGAAGTAAATAACACAGCGCGGCCATTCCACCGAGCAGGTGCAGCCCATGCGCTCCCGTGACGACGTAGAACAGCGAGCTGTGCGGATTCCGCCGCAGATAAATTCCCTGCCCCGCCAATTCCTGGAGCGCGAAGATTTGCGACGCCAGAAAAGCCACGGCGATGCCGAGCGTGATCTCCAGCTGGCGAACATAACGCGTGGTGTTTCGCCGCGCCGATTCCAGCGTCCAACTGCTGGCCAAAATAAGCGCGGTGCTAAGCCACAGCAGATGCGGAACCTGGATGTGCTGCCAATTAACCGGCGAGCGCGACCGTACAAAATACGCGATGCCCACCGTTAGAAACAGGACCGTGATAGAGACCAGCACGAAGCGCATCGCCAGCAGCGCCGCGCCAGGAATAAACCGGCCGCGCTGGTGATCGTCATCGTCACCGCCGCCGCCCCGGCCGCCTGGTCCAAGATCGCGCGGCCCGCCACCATTGGGTCCAGCAGGCTTCAGTTCCTCAACTTCCAGAACCGGCGGCATACCTCTAAGATAACCAACCACCCACCACCAACCACCCACCACCCAAGTATATTGATATCAAGTGAGCGTCTACCCTCAAACCAGCGGCATCCACCTATGGATCGTGCTGTGGAAAGCCTACGCGTCTCTCCGTTCCCACGCCGAGCGCAACATCGCTTCCCTCTCGCTCGGCCTCTCCGATTTCGGCGTCCTCGAAATTCTGCTGCACAAAGGCCCTCTTCCCGTGAACACAATCGGCGCGAAGATTGGACTGACCAGCGGTTCGGTCAGCGTCGCAATCGACCGGTTGGAGCGCAAGGGACTCGTCGAAAGAAAAAACCACCCGGGCGACCGGCGCACCCGGGTGGTTCATCTTACGGATCGTGGCCGCAAGTTAATTCAGCGGGCCTTCACCGAGCACGCCGCCGCCATGGAACAGGCCGCCTCCGGCCTGTCGCGGCGCGAACGTGCGCAGTTGATTCCCTTGCTAAAAAAGTTGGGACTCCACGCGGCACGGTGATCAGCCCTCGCCGATCCGCCCCATTTTTCCGTTGCGGAAATCTTCGAAAGCCTTCACCAGTTCGTCGCGCGTGTTCATCACGAACGGCCCATATCGCGCCACCGGCTCGCCGATCGGCTCGCCCGCAATCAGCAACAATTCCGCCGGCTGCTGCGCCGCATTTGAAATCGTGATCCGGTCGCCATCGTGCCCGAACACCACCACCCGGCTTTCTCCTTGCGGTTCCGAAACACCCTCAAACCGCGCCTGTCCGCGAAAAACATAAGCGAACGCGTTGAACGCGCCAGGGACTTCTTGAACATGCGTAGCCCCCGCAGCCAGCGTCAGATGCAAGTACAGAATCGGCGTGCGGCTCTCAATCGCCCCGCGCGTTCCCAGCGCCTCTCCGGCGATCACCTTCACCTGCACCTCCCCGTTCGCCGTTTGCGCGTGCGGAATCGCCGCGGCCTTCAATTCCTGATAACGCGGCGCGGTCATTTTATCGCGCGCCGGAAGGTTCACCCAAACCTGAAAACCCTCCAGGCGTCCGCCGGTA
>DATDHK010000259.1:0-1719 GCA_036521635.1 Bryobacteraceae bacterium
CATTCAAGCTGCCTTCCACATCCACCGGACGCATGCTGCGCACGAAGCTCCGCAGCTCGTTCACTTGCGTCTTGCACAGTTCCTGCAACTGGTGCAGCTCCTCGGTCCCGGCCGCCTGGTCCCGCGTCAGCAATTTGCGGATAATTTCCAGGCGCATCTGGAAGCTGATGAAACTCTGCAAAGGGCCGTCGTGAAAATCGGCCGCGATGCGTTGCCGTTCCGCCTCGCGCGCCTTTTCCGCGTCGTAGCGATAGAGCACGGTCTGGCGCGACGCATTCGATAGCCGCTCCTCCAGGTACTCGCGCTGGATGGCCAGCACGCATCCCAAAATGCCCGCGGAAATCAGGCCGGGCCGCAGCACTTCGGCGTGCAGCGTAGGAACCAGATACAGCAGCACAATCGCCGCGATAGCGATGCCGACGGCCTTCCACCAATTGTGCAGCATCACCGCCACGATCATCACGTAGGCGTAGAACACCGAGCTGACCCAATAACTGTAGGGAGCGGTGCTGTTGGCCGAGAGAAAAAAGAAAACGAAATCCAGAATCAGCGCCAGTGTAGGGTAGCCGGAGTCCTCCAGGCTTCGCCAGAATAGCGTGACGCATGCGTACACCGTGTAGCCGGCGAACAGAATGGTCGTGTCGGTCACGCCGAAACTGGACGATATGAGCTGGATAGTCAGGCAGCTCATGCCCAGCACAATTCGGATGAGACTTAGAAGCCTGCGCCAGGAAGTGGGAAGCATGCTCTGGAACGGAGCAACCCTACGGCGCTATGTACAGCCGCACCCGGTTACTCTGTTGTCCCTCCGCTTCCAGATACAGCTCCGCCGGTCCGGTGTTCAAAACTCGCGGGAGCTGAATCTCGATCAGATAAAACCCAACATATCCACCCGCCAATTCGGACTTCGAAACTTCCAGCGGGATCCGGTCCAGATACGCATGCACCGCCGCCACCACGCGGGGTGGATCGGCGAGCGGCGCGGCCAGGCCAGTCGGCCAGTCGGGTTTCACGCGGCCGAAACCGGTCGCGAGAACTTGGATGCGCGTGTTCGAATGGGCCGGCTTGGAGGCGTCCAATAGAACGCCGCTATCGGCGTCCATGATCAAAGGAGTGCCTTCGGGATCCACAAAAATCGCCGGCGAGACGTTCAGCAGCGGCAGGCCGACGACAAATCGTCCGGCCGCGGCTTCGAACGCGAGAGAAACGGTATTGCCTTTTGCCTCGAATGGAACCTGGATCTGAGATGCGGTATCGGTAGCCGCCAGAATAGGCACCACGGTGTTCGCGCTGCGGGCGGACTCCACGCGCGCGCCCAGAACGCTGAGCAATGCGCCGGGCGACGCCGGCCTCGAACTGTAGTCGGCCGCACTCACCACTCGCGCATCGCGAAGCCGGTGCGGCGCGATCGTAGCGTAAACTCCGTAGCCGTCCAAATCCACATAGAGTTGATTGCCGCCGGCGTCGAGCTTGGCGTCCGTGGCCGGCGCAGCGGGAAGACCTTCGCTGAGCGCCATCCAGGATGTCGGCCGTCCCGCCGCCGCCAAATCCGTCATCGTGAAAAAGACGCCCGCGTCGGTTGCGGCATAAACTGTTCCGGTCCCGCGATCGGCTGTGACTCCGTGGGCCACCGCGTTGTCCGGCAGGTTGACGGTAATATCGTCCCAGAAGACGCCGCCGTTCATCGTCCGAAGCACGTACGTGGGTTTCCCGGTGTTT
>DATDHK010000260.1:0-2231 GCA_036521635.1 Bryobacteraceae bacterium
ATGTGGATGGACCCGACCGATCAAAACTACGGAGACCTTGGGCCCCGCAAAGCTCTTGGGGAATCCATCGTCACGCAACAAA
Organism: Bryobacteraceae bacterium; assembly: GCA_036521635.1. GTDB lineage: Bacteria > Acidobacteriota > Terriglobia > Bryobacterales > Bryobacteraceae > Palsa-89. Next base: position 83 of record DATDHK010000260.1, read on the forward strand.
AAGATAAGTTCGCCTTTCTACAGGCCGAGCTCGAGGATCCCGCCGCCAGAGCCGCCCGGATAGCCCTATTGGGCCGCTTGCATCAGGCGGGACAATCCATTGAATCCCTTTGGCAGTGGCCCGACGCACTGACTGCCAGCGCGTCGAACTGTCCCCCCGTCACCACTTAAGTGCGATGAACCCGGAGTAAGAAAATGGCAATAACGAAAGAGATGGAACAAATCAGGCAGAATCTGCTGCGCCGCTTTTTTCAGCCTTCCTCGCTCCCCGTCAGAGGCGTGAATGCGATCGGCATCGGTGTGGTTCCGCCGGACCCTGAAGCTCCGCGTTTCCTGGTCTTCGTCGATCCGGCCGCCAGTTGCGAACTGGACCAGATCGATCGAGAGGTCAAGGCGATTGCCGGGCCCGCGTACAAACTGTTGTTCGCACCGAAATTCACCGCACTTCAGGCCCCCGCCACGCCACCGGCCGTACTGAGTGGATTTTCAATCGCCCCCTATGATCCGTACCGCTATAACATTCCGCCGGTCAGCGCCGGGACGCTGGGCACAAAAGTCAAGGCCCCAAACGGTACCTACGTGCTGAGTTGCAATCACGTCGTGGCCTGCAACGGCAGGGTGCCAAAAGACACGCCCATTTATTGTCCCGGTCCGAAGGGTGACCGGAGCGTTGACTCCTGGAACGATGTTTGGCCGGGGCAAGTGGTCGCGGCCCGGTCGGAGTTCGTTCCTTTCAAATCTCCCGGGTGGCCCTGGAAACCGCTTGCGAACGTCAATACGGTGGATTGCGCGTTGGCGGAAGTGGCGCCTGGCGCTACGTTGACATTGGGTACGCGATGTAAGGTGCTGCCGGCGTTGACCGCCGTCACCGATGTCCACAAGACGGGGCGCACTACAGGCCTCACGAACGCGTTCATTCGTATTTGGAGCCTGGCGGGTTGGATAAATTTCAGTTTCGGAATCTTTTTCTTCGACCAAATGCTAGCCACGTTCGAGGAGGCGCCCACGGTGCCCCCGATAGTCCCCTACACTCCGCCGGGAACGCGGCCCGTGTTCGCGGCGCCGGGCGATTCCGGAGCGATGGTTTTGGACAATAGCGATCGTGGCGTGGGTCTGGTGATGGCGCGAGGCTATTGCTTTTCTTCACCGCCGCCCGCGCCCGCTTCCGGGACGCTCACCGGTGTACTGATTGCGATCTGTTCGCTCGACCTCGTTGCCGAGGGTCTCGCAAACGTATTGAATGTCAACAAGGCGGATCTCCAGTTCTTCATTTGATACGTTTATGGTCCCGGCGAATCTGCGCCAAATCCGCAAAAGACTTCAACCCTTGAGTGAGTCTTACCTTGGTGCCTTCGACGTTGGCCCATCGCACCGGAACTTCGATGGCGCGCAGGCCCAGCTTTTTGGCGATCACCAGGTCCTCCACGTCGAAACTGAACCCGTCCTGTTTCTGAAGAGGAAAGATTTGCTTTGCCGCCGCGCCGCGGAATAGCTTGAATCCGCATTGCGTATCGTGGAATTCGAGGCCGGTTACAGCCCGCATCACCAGATTGAAGAATCGCCCGGAGTATTCGCGAAACGCCGGCTGATGCACTTCCACCAGCGCGCGGTTCAGCGCCCGCGATCCGATGGCGACGTCGGCCTGCTGCCGGACGGCGGCTTCGTACAGCTTCGCGAGTTCGGTGATGGGCGTCGACAGGTCGGCGTCGGTGTAGAGGATCCACTCGCCGCGGGCTTCCAGCATGCCGTGGCGGATCGCGTAGCCCTTGCCGCGATTTCCCGGATTGCGCAGCAATCGAACCGCCGGATGGGTCTCGCGGAATTTCTCGACCGCCGCCGCGGTGGCGTCGCTCGATCCGTCGTCCACCACAACCAGCTCGTGAAACGCGATGCTTTCCCGCCCCAGCCATTCCAGGATCAGATCCAAAGTCTGCGGTAAGCGGAGTTCTTCGTTGTAGGCGGGAATTACGATGGAGAGTGAGTCCAACGGTCAATTATACTTGTGGCACAGGCACTCTTGCCCAATGCCATTTTGTTTTCCCATCTCCGCGCAAAAGAAGTGGGGCGGGTCAGGCGACCCGCGCCGGGCGCCGTCGCCGGGCTTGTCCAGGTTTCAGTCAGATCCGAATTGGACGGCCAGGGGGCCGTCC
>DATDHK010000261.1:0-2904 GCA_036521635.1 Bryobacteraceae bacterium
AACTGCTCCATCTTCATGTTCGTGACCGGCTGATTATTCACCAGCACCACCTGGTAGTCTTCCTTCTGCTCGTTGTAGCTCAAGCGCTGGGTGATGGTATCCATGTGATGCCAACTGCTTCCCGTGCCGCCTGGATCCACGTCGCGGCGCGTTACCTGCACGCAAATAAAATTCGGCAATTGCTTGGTGTAGTTCAGCGCGTAGGAGCGGACCTCATCGATTATTTTCGCCTGCTCGATGGAATCCGGGCCCGGAATAGGCGCGATCACCGGCTTGGGCGGTGGCGGCGCAGCTACCGGCAAACTGGCGGAAGCGTCGCGCAGATCTTTCAATGCAGCCACCGTCTTCGGGCCCGCTCCCAAACCTTGCAGGTCTTCAATGGTTTGGTCTTCCAGCTTCTCCACCATTTTCATGTGATGAAGATAGTCGGCCACCTGTTTATCGGGCTGCTTCAAGTGGACGGCGGAGCGGACAAATGCCACCAGCTTGTCGACCGTGACGCTCATCCCCGCAGTAGCGGCCAAGCCGAGGGCTGTCACCAGACACAGAACGTACCGCATACTACTATTGTGCCTCAGCTTTTGCGGACCAGGATCTGATCCAGGGCCGGCTTCAGTTCCGCGAATTGGAAATCGAACCCGGCTCGTTGCGCCGCCGCCGGAAGGGCGCGCTGGCTGGCGATGATAACCCCGGCCATTTCACCGAACATTATTTTCAAAGCGAATTTCGGAACGGGGAAAAGGGCGGGCCGGTGGAGCGCGCCGGCCAGCTCCTGCGTGAACCGGGCGTTGGTTACAGGATTGGGAGCCGTTGCGTTCACCGGGCCGGCCATCGCATCATTTTCCAATGCAAACTGGATCAGCCGGATAACATCTTCGACATGTATCCACGACATCCACTGCCGGCCGGAACCGATTCGCCCGCCCACGCCTAATCGGAATGGCGGCAGCATCTTCCCCAGCGCGCCGCCGTGCCCCAACACGACCCCGAGCCGAAGGCGCACGACGCGGATTACGAGAGCTTCCGCCAACTCAGCCGATTTCTCCCAGTCGACAACCACGCCCGCCAGAAAATCATTACCAGGCGCCGATGTTTCCGTGAGTACCTCATCGCCACGCGAGCCATAAATACCGATCGCGGATGCGCAGATCAACACTCGCGGCCGCCGCGTTTGCGTTGACAATGCATTTACCAGATGCCGCGTACTATCCACGCGGCTGCTGCGGATTAGTCGCTTCAATTCAGGAGTCCAACGCCGCGCCACCGGCTCGCCCGCAAGGTGAATGACCGCGTCTATTTCGTCGAGACTGTCCGGCGGCGGCTCGCCTTGCGCAGACGACCACTCAAAAATCTGAACCCCAGCGCGAATGCGGTCATCCCGACGCCTTACAAGCGCACGAACAGAATGGCCATCCTCCAGCAGCCTGTTCGTGAGGAGCGAGCCGAGAAACCCAGTCGCTCCGCTGATAGCAATCTTCATGAGTTCAGTATCGCCGACGTGCTCCTCGTGTTCCCTGTGTTCCCTGTGTTCCTCGTGTTCCTAGTATTCCTTCCCCCACAGCTACAATAAAGCTTGCTGTCATGCGCGCCTGGAATCGTGCCAAATTGCTGTGGGGATACCTGCGGCACAAGTCGGCGCTTAACGCCCTGCCGGTAGAGTACATCGTCGAAACGACGGCTAAGTGCAACCTCTACTGCCCGATGTGTCCCCGTGAAACGCACAAGCAGCCAAAGGAGGACATGACCGAAGAGATCTTCTCGCGGCTGGTGCGGGAATCCGGCGCGAGCGCCGAGCACATGATGTTGATCGGCCTCGGCGAGCCGCTCATGGATCGCAAAATCTTCGATCGCATCGAATATTGCGAGCGGCACAACATCTCCACTCTGCTTTCCACCAATGGCACTTTCTTCGATGAAAAAACCTGCGCGCGCTTGCTCGATACGCCCCTGGAACACATCACGCTGAGCTTCGACGGCGCCACCAAGGCGTCTTACGAATACTACCGCAAGGGCGCGAATTTCGAAAAGGTCCGCGACAATTTCATGCGGTTTGCGCGCATGAAAAAAGAACGCAACGCCAAGGTGCAGGTGGTGGTGCAGATGGTGCGCATGCAACGCAACGCCGGCGAGGTGGACGATTTCATCCGCTTCTGGAGCGCCATTCCGGGCATCGACCAGGTTCGCATCAAGGAAGACGAAACAAATCTTCTTCAGCCCGAAGCGGGGCACACGGCGCAAGATTGGAAGCATCCCTGCCACTATTTGTGGCGCGGCCCGATGTATGTGAAACACAATGGCGACGTTCATCCGTGCTGCCAGAGCTACATGTTGGATGGGCAGCCCTTGGGAAATATCGGCGAGCAGTCCCTCGCCGGGATCTGGAATTCAGATGAAATGCAGCGCATGCGAAGTTTACATGTGACAGGCCGGGCGAACGAGATCGACATCTGTTCCCGCTGCTGCACCACCATTCCGCATCCGTTACTGGTGGCGGGCAGTCTGCTGCTGCATGGAAAAACCGTGCGGCGAGCGCTTCCCTGGATCGAACGGCTGGTGTACCGATCGAGACTTCCGAGAGCGCTGTTGACTCCGCCGAAGACGCCGGCCGAAGAGACCGAACTGGTTCAGATCGACACGGCCCGGAAATAGAATCCGCGTTTAGCTCAACTCGCGCACCACTTCGGTGGCTCGATCGAACAACATCGATGTCTCGTTGCTGCAGCCCAGAAATAGCATGCCGCGCTCGCGCCAGAACTTCGCCTGCGGAATTCCGCGAGTCTGCGTTCCCGGGGCCACGCCGTGCGCCACGCAACTGTCGCGGATCTTTTCCATCGCGTCCACCATGGTTGGATGCAGGAATTCTCCGCCCACTCCCAGCGATACCGAGAGATCCGCGGGCCCTAC
>DATDHK010000262.1:0-4705 GCA_036521635.1 Bryobacteraceae bacterium
GTCGGCATCGCGTCGTAGCCCCAAACTTTTTCGAGTAGCTCGTCCCGAGTGACCACCGCGCCCTCCTTGGCCGCCAGCAGGCGCAGCAGGCCGAACTCTTTGCGGGTAAGCTCCACTTTCCGGCTGCCGCGGGTGGCTTCGTAACGCACGAAGTCGACCCGCACGTCGGCGAATTCCAACTCATTGGGTAAGCCGGAACTGCTGGCGGTGCGCCGCAGCAACGCCCGGACGCGCGCCATCAACTCGCGCACCGAAAATGGCTTGGTCACATAGTCGTCGGCGCCAAGATCCAGGCCCAAGACGCGATCGGCTTCCTCTCCGCGCGCGGTGAGCATCAGAATTGGAGTGTTGACGCCTTCGGCCCGCAGTTTCCGGCACAGCTCATAGCCGCTCAGCCGCGGAAGCATCAGGTCGAGAAGGATCAGATGCGGATCGTGCTTTCGGATTTGCTCCAGCCCCGCGACGCCGTCCAGAGCGGTGAAGACTTCGTAACCTTCGAATTCAAGGTTATCGCGCAGGCCTTGCAGGATCGCGGCTTCGTCTTCCACCACCAGTACCCGGTTCATGCTTTTTGTTCCATCGGCAGAATCAAGGAAAATACCGACCCCTTGGGCTGATTGTTCCGCACCTCAACCCGGCCGCCATGCGCGGCGGCAACGTGCGCCACCAGCGTCAGCCCCAAACCCACGCCGGGAACGGCTGGCCCCGTGGCCATCGGGGCGCGGAAAAACTTCTCGAAGATCTTTTCCCGAAACTGCGCGGGCACGCCGATGCCTTGATCCAGCACGTCGATAAAAACCTCCGCGCCCGACTGCCGGAGTTGCAGCTCGATGCCGCGCGAATCGCTGGAGTATTTCATCGCGTTGGTCAACAGGTTCAAAATAGCCTGCTCCAGCGCATCCGCGTCGGCGCGGACGGTGGGGGCGCAGCCGCAATAAATCCGACGCAGCGTAAATCCCTGTTGCGCCAGCGACGGTTCAACTGCCCGGGCGGCTGCCTCCACGATCGGCGTCAGGGCCATGGATTGCAGCCGGTAGTCCACGCGGCCCTGTTCGATTTTCGAGAACGCGAGCACCTGGTCCACCAGGCGCGCCAGACGTTCACTCTCCCGCGCGATGGTCTCCAAATATTCGCGCTGCTTTTCCGGATCTTGCACGCGCCCCAGCGCCAGCGTCTCCGCGAACATCTGAATGCTGGTGAGGGGCGTCCGCAATTCGTGCGAAACATGCGCGACGAATTGCGAGCGCAGGTCGGCCAGCTCTGTTTCGCGCCGGTAATCCTGCCACACGACATAGCGGCAAAACAGAGTCGCGGAGAGCGCCAGGAAAACCGCGCAACCGTAGAACGCGAAGCGCAGATTGCTTTCCCGGTACACCGAGTGAATCTGTTCGGCCGTCTGGGTCCGGTCGCCCTGCCGTTGCAAATCGTGCTCGATCAGCCTTTGTTGCTGCCGGTAGAGCTCGACCGCCAGCCCCGTCAGGACCGCTGCCGGAATAAGCACCGAGATCAGGAAAAGCGTCACCCGTCGGCGCTGTGGGGCGGAGGTCATTTCACACGTAGGTTAGTTCACCGACTGAGTTTTGTCCACCACGCGGATCTCGAGCGGCGGTTCCAGGGTCGCGAAGAGATCGCCGATAAGGCAGAACGGCGTGCTGATCAGGAAGTGAGCCACCACTGCCGGAGTCACCACCAGCCCGAGCGGAGCGGCGGGCGAAAATATCGCCTTGCGCCCATAGTTCAGGGCCGGTCCGGTACGATGCGCGAGGCGGGTCATCTGGCGTCCGCCAATGTCGGTCACCTTGATGTTCGCGACCTTGTATCGCGCGAGCCTCACAGGCACCGGACCATCTGGATTCTCGAAAATCAATCCATCGTAGTCGACCTGAAGGCACTTTCCCTCGAACGGAGCGGCGCCGTCGGCGGTAACGGTCAATTTATGTCCTTCGACATAGTACGCGAGTTGGTTCCATTGCAGGTTCATCTTATCGGCGGCCACCGCTGGCGCAGCGGCCGTAAAAACTGCTGAGAGCAACCACAGTGAAAGTTTCATAATGATGCCAGAATATGGCCTATTTGGGCCGCGGTTGTCACCGGAGTCTGGCAGGCGGGCAAATTCGGTGCAAGGAAATTGTCTGGAAAATGTCAGGTGGGCAAAGAGCGGATGATTTCAGCGCGCCGAAAGCAGCGCCGCTCGTGATCGTTCACCATGCCCACCGCCTGCATGAAGGCGTAGCAGATTGTTGTGCCGACGAATTTGAATCCACGTTTCACCAAGTCTTTGCTCATCGCGTCGGATTCAATTGTCCGGCTGGGCGCCGGCGCTGTTCCCCAGTTGTTCTTCTTCGGCTTTCCACCCACGAATTTCCAAATGTAGGTATCGAAGCTGCCAAATTCATTCTGGACCGCCAGAAAAGATTTTGCATTCTGGATCGCCGCCGCGACCTTCAATCGATTTCTCACGATTCCGGCATCGCCCAGCAATTTGTCGATCTTTCGCTGATCGTAGCGAGCCACTCTGGCCGGATCGAAACCATCGAACGCCTTGCGGTAGTTCTCGCGCTTTTGCAGGATTGTGTTCCAGCTTAGCCCGGCTTGCGCGCCCTCCAGGATCAGGAATTCGAACAACCCGCGATCGTCATGCAGCGGCACGCCCCACTCTTCATTGTGGTAGCGGATCAGGAGATCGTTGGTTGCCCAGTGACAAATCAAGGCTTCTGAACCGTGACGACCATTGGCGCGCTCGACTGCGCCGTAGCCAGCGAGCGGATCTGCACCACGTTCGCGCCGGCGCGGACGGTCGTCGGGATCTGCGCGGAAATCTGATTCGGTCCCGCTTCCAAAAGCGGCACCGCAACATTGTCGAAGACGACGCAGGAACCGCCCAGCACCGTCGGAACCGGAAGTTGATCCGCTTTCGAACTGGAGGCCAGGTTCGTACCGCTGATGGTGATGAACGAGCCCGGCTTGAAGTTGGTGGTGCCGTCGATTGAATTCACAATCGCGCGATTGCCGCTCTGGATTTGGGGTTGCGTGTTCGAGGTCGCGGGCGTCATGGAGAGCACGCTCAAACCCGAGAGCGTGAGCGCGTACACGGTTCCGTTCGAAGAGACCACCATCTGGCGCGCCGGAAGATTCACGCGCTGCGTCCCAAAAACCTGAATGTAAGTGTTCTCGGCGACGGCCCCGATCAAGGAGCTCGCGCCCGCCTGAATGTCCACCAGCTCCAGCAGGGTTCGTGGATCGTCGCGCGGCGCAGTGGTGATGGCGGCGCGCATGGGAGTGGTGAGGCGCACAAATCGATGGTCGTCGATGGGCGCCAGGGCGGCGACGTTTCGCTGGCCGGGGTCGATAATATTTTGCGTAATGGTGGGGCTGAGCACTGCGCCATCGGTCAGGAAGAATGCGCCTGCGTTGGCTGCACCCACGGGTCCGTAATAGCCAGTGAACGGTGCACTGAACAACTGACGCGACGCGGTGTAGCTGTCGGTGAGTCCGTCGAATAAATACACCGTGCCCGTGCCGCCGAACAACAGAATCGATTCGCCGCCCGGAGTCGCGATCATCTGCTGGGGCGCGACGATTGTGTTCTGAGCCGCGTTGGCCGGATTCACAGCGACGGTGTCCGCCTGGCGAAGCACGGTCTGGTTTCCGATCACCTCCCACTGGGAGCCGAGTGAACCGATGGGAGTGGCCGATAGAATGAACTGCAATCCCGTGAGGCCGGCCGCCAGCGTGGTGACGTGAACATTATTGGGCGTGTTGCCGGACCGCGGAATGGGTGGAGGTTGAATGGCGCCAATCACTTTTTGGGCGTCGAGATCGACGATGCTGATCGTTTCGCCGCCGGTGTTGGCAACGTAGAGCGTTGTGCTGTCCAGCCCCAGCGCCATTTGATGCGGCAACTGGCCGACGTCGATGGGCGTCGTGAAATGCTGGGCCTTCAAATCGAAAACTTCAATGCGATTGTAACCGGAGTTGGTGATGTAGAGCCTGCCGCGCGACTCATCCAAGACCATGTCTTCCAGACCCTCATAAGTGGTGGCGGTGGGCAGCGGATTCGCGGTCACCGGCAGCGGGAACACAATGCCGCGTTGATCGGACTGGCGGTAGTTCATGTAGACAAGGATCGTGTTCGGGATGTTGATCGCGTCGCGGCTTTGAAGATTCACCGCGATTGCTTGTCCCGTATTCGTGGCTCCGCCGGTATATAGATTCGTGCCGGCTAAGCGGGTGACGCCGCCGCGGCCGGGGTCCATCGTAAAAACGACATTCGCGGGCGCCATTCCGCTGACTGCGCGGGCTTCGAGGGCGCTGCCGGTGTCCTGCACGGCAAAGGTCAACGTGCCCGCTCCGATGTTATTAATTTTCATCGAAGCCTGCGCCAAGCCGCGATTGCAATCGTCCTGAGCAAGAAACAGGACGGTGCTTTCCGGCATGATGATCGGATAATTATTGAGCGAGGAAAACGGTAGATGCAGCAGGCCGGATTCCGATAATCCCCAAGCGTCGGCGCCGTCGGAAGTCATCACCATTTTGGCGACGATGCTCTCCGGAAGCTTGATGCCCAATCGAATCCGGAGACTATTCGCGTCGGACACAAGCAGTGTGGACGCCTGCGGGCGAGCTGCGGGAGTGACAATAGGCGCAACGTTGAACGCGCCATAAATTGTGCCGCCGTCGGGCGTAAAAATGCTGCCGCCAACGC